>MWBF01000375.1 GCA_002068935.1 Chloroflexi bacterium ADurb.Bin325 | reverse complement strand
GTGCAGATTGCCGCGGGCTATGTGGATGACGCTCTGTGTCTGGCGGTCCATGTGTGGCCCGCCGCGACCACAGGCGAGGCGAACGCGGCCGCGGAGGATGCCGACGTGGAGGACAACCTCCACATGGCGCAGGAGTTGGTCGGGCTGATGGGCGGCCGGCTGACCCTGGGCGAGCCGGATGCCGACGGCCTGCTGGCGCAGCTCTGGCTGTCGCCCGCCGAGCAGACGCCGGTGCTGGCGGTCGATGACAACGCGGATACGCTCAAGCTGTACGAGCGTTATCTCTCCGGCTCGCAGTACCATCTGATCGGCACGCCGGACCCGCGCCAGGCGCTCCCGCTGGCCAGGCAGTTTGACCCCGCCGCGATTTTGATCGACGTGATGCTGCCCGACATGGATGGGTGGGAGCTGCTGGGCCGGCTGCGGGAAAACCCGCTGACCGCCGACGTGCCGCTGATCGTGTGCACCATCCTGCCCCAGGAACAACTGGCGCTGGCGCTCGGCGCGGCCGCGTTTATTCGGAAGCCGGTGACACGCGAGACGCTGCTGGCGGCGCTGGATCGGTGGACGTCGGAGGCCTCGCTTCCGTCCGAGACGAGCTCGGCAACGGACTCCCCTGCGCCAGGACCGCGGTGAGCGACTGGATGGCCGCGAGCAACTGCTGGATCGACAGCCCGTGCAGCGCGGTCGCGGCAATGCCGTTGCTGACGATCGGCTGGCCCTGCGGGTCGCGCGCGGAGATCAGGATGGTCGGGATGTCGACCAGCGCGGGGCTGGCCCGCAGCCGCGCCAGCAGTTGGAAGCCGTCCATCTCCGGCATCACGAGATCCAGCAGGATCACGTCCGGCGGGTTGTGCGCGAGCAACTGCAACGCCTGCTTGCCGTTGGCCGCGCGCATGACCTGATAGCCGCGGGCCGCTTCGCTGAGCATCCGGTTGAATAGCTGCAAGGCGTCCGGCTCGTCGTCCACGATGAGGATCTTGCGCACGGGCCGGCCCAGCCCGTCCAGCGCGGCCAGCAGCGCCTCGCGCGAGATCGGCTTGACGAGATAGCCGCGCACGCCGGTCATCTCCGCGGCCTGTTCGACCCCCGGCACCGCGCAGACGATGGTCGGCACGTTGTAGGGCAGCGCGCCCGACCCGGTCAGCCTCTCCAGCGTCTCGCCCATGTGGACATCGTTGATCAGGAGCGCCTGCGCGGGCGTGTGCGTCAGGTCTGCGAGCGCGGCGGCCAGATCCGGCACGGCCGCGACTTCGACGTGATCCAGGTAGCGTTCGAGCAGCCGTTTCAGCTCGCTGCCCGTCTCGACCAGCACATAGCGGGCGCGCGGCGTCTCGGCGGCCAGCCGCGCGGGGCGGCTGCGCTCCTCGTAGGGCTCGTGCGGGTTCAGCCAGCGCGCGGCCGTCGTCGCGAGCGGCGCGGGCGGGTCGATGGGCAGCGAGAAGTAGAAGGTCGTGCCCGCGCCCCGCTGGCTCTCCACCCAGATGCGCCCGTCGTGCAACTCCACGAATCCCTTGCTGATGCTCAGGCCCAGCCCGGTGCCGCCGTGCCGGCGACGGATGGATGCGTCGAGCTGTTCGAAGGGCTGGAAGAGCCGCCTGCCGTCCTCCTCGGAGATGCCCGGCCCGGTGTCGGCCACACTGACGACGACATCCTCGCCGTCCTGCCGGGCCCGGATCGTCACGCCCCCGCGCTCGGTGAACCGGGCGGCGTTGTTGAGCAGGTTGAGCACCACCTCGCGGATGCGCGTGCGGTCGCAGAAGACGAGCGGCAGGTCGGCGGCCACGTCCACGGCCAGGTTCAGGCGCTTGGAGGCCAGCAGCGGGCGCACCGCGACCGCGGCCGAGTCGATGATTTCAGCCAGCGCAATGCGCTCCTTGGTCAGCGCCATGCGGCCCGCCGCGATCTGGCTGAGATCCAGCACATCGTCGATCAGCTCGGACAGGTGGCGGCTGTTGCGCAGGACGATGTTGAGGTCGGCCAGCAGCGCGGGCGGGATGCGGCCGCCGCCGGCCGCGTTGTAGGTCTCCGGCGCATTGGTGATCATCTCGCAGAAGCCGATGATCATGTTGAGCGGCGTGCGCAGTTCGTGGCTGACGTTGGCGACGAACTGTTCCTTGGCGCGGCGTTCATCCTCCGCGGCCTGGCGCAGCGACTGGGCCAGCCGATTGAGCCGCGCCATCTGGAGGTTCGCCGCGCGCAGGTCGCTCACCGTCTCGGCCAGTTCGGCCTGCTGCTGACGCGACTGCGCCAGCAGCAGCCCGCTCTGCTCGTAGTGCGTCCAGGCCCAGTGCACGGCCTGCAGCAGCGACTCGCTCATCACCCGGAGCAGGCCGACCACGACCCAGACGGCGATCGCGCTCAGCGCGCGCAGGTCGGAGGGCGCAAGGGCGTCGGGCAGGAGGGTGAGCGCGGCCGTGACCGCGAGGGCGCAGACGATCTGCGCGCCGAAACCGAAGTTGAAGCCGACCAGCCCGACGGGCAACATCAGAAGGATCAGCGTGGGGGTGAACCCTGCCCAGCCGACGGTCAGGGCGATGAGCGCCAGCATGCCCGCGATCAGGAGCGCGCCCGCGGCCCTGGCCGACCTCTGGCCGGCCAGCCAGCCCAGCCCGATGGCGGCGAGCGTCAGCAGCGCCAGCCACAGGTACTGCGTCGGCTGGCGGAACAGGGCGGGCGAGCCGGCGTAGGCCAGCGCGGCGATGTAGAGGAAGCCGAGCGTCAGGCGGTTGGCCCTTGTGCGTACTTCGTCCAGCCATTCGGCGGTCTGCCGGGCGGAGCCGATGCCGCCGATCGAGTTGTCTGTCATGCCACGATTTTACAGCCTGGGCCGCGTCCTGTAAACCGGCGCGCGGGGACGCGTCACGCCCCCTCGCCGTCCGCGTGGCCGGTGGCGTGGAGCCGGTCGACCAGGCGGCGCGCGGCGTCATAGTCCGCGGCGGATATGCTGCGCGAGAAGCCGGTGCGGATGCGCTCGCGGCAGCGGCGATCCAGGGGCGTGGTCCACTGCACGATGGGCATGCGCGCGGCCTCGCACTGTTCGTACATGCTGTAGAGGTCGTAGAACTCGCCCTGGTGCGGGTTGATGCCGCGCAGGTTGGGGATGTCCAGCAGGTCGGGCCACCACGCGGCCCGTTCGCAGAAGTGCATCCAGCCGCCGTAGGGCGCGAGCAGCCGCTCGTCGCAGCCGCGGATCAGGTCGCGGTAGTGACGCGGT
Source organism: Chloroflexi bacterium ADurb.Bin325 (assembly GCA_002068935.1). Classification (GTDB taxonomy): domain Bacteria; phylum Chloroflexota; class Anaerolineae; order CG2-30-64-16; family CG2-30-64-16; genus MWBF01. The sequence goes on along the minus strand of MWBF01000375.1, from coordinate 266 downwards.
CCGACGCAGATGCTGGAGTCGTTGCGCACGCACACGCCCCCCAGGTGGTTCCAGGCCCCGTCATGCTCGTCCAACGGGCAGCCGTCGATGCGGCGGTGCTCCTGCACGACCGCCAGGGTGACGTCCACGACCTGCTCCATCAGCCGGACGACCTGCTCCGGCGTCTCGTAGAGCGCGGCGAAGATCGCCAGGCCCCAGATGATGCTGGCGTTGTCGAACGGCCCCTGGATGTCGAGCATCTGCGAGCCGACCGCGCGCGCCAGCTT
>MWBF01000374.1 GCA_002068935.1 Chloroflexi bacterium ADurb.Bin325 | reverse complement strand
CCTGCGGCTGCAAGAGCTCAGCCCAGGCGGCGGCTGGGGCGTGCCGATGACCGCGGCGGACCCCGCCGCGCCCATCGCCTCCTACATCGCCGCGCTCGCCGATGCGGTCATCGCGGCCTGTGCGGAGCACGGCCTGGCCCTGCCCCGCCTGGTCGTGGAGCCGGGCCGGTCGCTCATCGCGCCCGCGGGAGTCGCGCTCTATCGGGTCGGCGCGCGCAAGGAGATCCCCGGCCTCCGCACCTACGTCTCCGTGGACGGCGGCATGGCCGACAACATCCGGCCGGCCCTCTACGGCGCGCACTATCACGCGCTGCGCGTGCGGGATGCCGGGCCGGACGCGGATCGAACCGACCCGGTGGAGACCGTCACCATCGCCGGCAAGTTCTGCGAGTCCGGCGACATGCTGATCCGCGAGATCGCCCTGCCCCGGCTGCGGCCGGGCGACCTGCTGGCCGTGCCGATGGCGGGCGCCTACACCCTGGCGATGGCGAGCAACTACAACCTCGCGCCGCGGCCCGCGGTCGTCCTGGCGTGCGAGGGCGAGGCGCGGCTGATCCAGCGCCGCGAGAGCTACGCCGACCTGGTCGGCCGCGATCTGGCGCTACACGGGGCCGCGGCGGCCGCGCGGCGCTTCGCCAGATACGAGGCGCTCGGCAACGATTATGTCGTGTTAGACCCCATCGACTGGCCCGCGCCGCCCGCGGCCGAGGTCGTCCGCCGCCTCTGCGACCGCCGCCGCGGCATCGGCGCAGACGGCGTGCTGTGGGGGCCGGCGCGCGCGGCCGCTGACGGACCGTTTGCCGTGCGGCTGTACAACCCCGACGGCGGCGAGTTCGAGAAGAGCGGCAACGGCCTGCGCATCTTTGCCCGCTATCTCTGGGATCGCCGGCTCCCCGCCGGGCCGACGTTCGTGATCGAAACGCCGGCCGGCCCGGTGACCGCCCACGTGCTGGATCGGTCCGGCGCACGCATCGCGCTGGATCTGGGGCAGGTGTCCTTCGACACGGACAAGATCGGCATCGCGGGGCCGCCGCGCGAGATCATCGAGGAGACGGTCGAGGTCGCGGGCCAGCCCTGCCGCATCACCGCGGTCACGGTCGGCAACCCGCACTGCGTCGTGTTTGTGGACGAGATCCCGGCATCGACGCCCGCTCTCGACCATCTGGCCCGCCTGGCGCAGGAGCTCGGCCCCCATCTGGAGCGCCTGCCGCTCTACCCCCGGCGGACCAACGTGCAGTTCGCCCACGCGCTGGCCCCGCATCTCCTGGCCGTCGCCGTCTGGGAGCGCGGGGCCGGCTACACGCTCGCCTCCGGCACGTCGAGCTGCGCGGCGGCCGCCGCGGCCGTGCGCACCGGCCGCTGTCGCGGCCCGGTCACGGTGCAGATGCCCGGCGGCGAGCTGCTCGTCGAGTTCTCCGGCGACCATGTGAGGCTGACAGGGGAGGTCACGCCCGTCTGCGAGGGCGTATGGCTCGACAAAACTATGAGGGTTACCCGATGACCACCAACGACACAACATCTGACCGCCGCGTCGTCGTGACGGGCCTGGGCGCGGTGTCGCCGCTGGGCCTGGATGCCGAAAGCACCTGGGCGGAGATCATCGCGGGCCGCTCCGGCGTCGGCCCCGTCACGTCCTTCGACGCCAGCGACCTTGCCACGCGCATCGCGGCCTCGGTCAAGGACTTCGACGCGGGCCGGTACATGGATCTCAAAGAGGCGCGGCGGCTCTCGCTCTTCATCCAATACGCGATCGCCGCGGCGCAGCAGGCGCTCGACCAGGCCGGGCTGGCCATCTCCGAGGAGGAGCGCTTCACGACCGGCGTCGAGATCGGCAGCGCGCTGGGCGGCAGCCGACTCCTGGAGGAGCAGCGCATCGTGCTGGAACAGCGCGGGCCGCGAGCCGTCAACCCCACGTTCCTGCCCGCCATCCTCATCAACTCGGCCGCCTGCGCGGTCGCCATCCGGCACGGCATCCACGGCCCGGTGAACGCGCCCGTCGCGGCCTGCGCCACCGGCGCGCTGGCGATCGGCGAGGCCGCGCGGCGGCTGCGGAGCGGCGAGGCGGACGTGATGCTGGCCGGCGGCAGCGACAGCGCGACGACGCGGCTCGGCATCGTCGGCTTCGGCAGGCTCGGCGCGCTGTCGACGAAGAACGACACGCCGGAGCGCGCGTGCGCGCCCTTCTCCGCGGACCGGGACGGCACCGTCGTCGGCGAGGGCGCGGCCATCCTCGTCCTGGAGACGCTGGCCCACGCGCGGCGGCGCGGCGCGACCATCCTCGCGGAGCTGGCCGGCTGGGGCCTGACGTGCGACGCGCTGCACCTCGTCATGCCCGACCCCGATGGGACGAGCGCGGCGCGCGCGATGACGGCCGCGCTGCAACAGGCCGGGCTGCGCGAGGGCGAGCTGAGCTGGGTCTGCGCGCACGGCACCGGCACGCAGCTCAACGACGCGTCCGAGACAAAGGCCATCAAGGCCGCGCTGGGCGCGGCGGCCTACACGACGCCCGTCAGCTCGATCAAGGGCGCGCTCGGCCACATGCTCGGCGCGGCCGGCGCCATCGCCGCGGTGACCGCGGTGCAGGCCATCGCCGCGGGCGTCATCCCGCCCACGATCAACTACGCCGCAGCCGATCCCGACTGCGACCTCGACTATGTCCCTAACGCGCCGCGCCGCGCCGATGTGCGCGCGGCGCTGGTCAACGCGTTCGGCTTCGGCGGCCAGAATGCCACCCTGCTGTTCCGTCGTTGGGGCTGAGCGGCCGGCCTCACCCCCCATCCCCCTCTCCTGACGTGTGAGCTTTCGGCTCGCACATCAGGAGAGGGGGAGCCGAGGGGGTGAGGTAAGCCAAAGCGCCTTTCGGATAGATATCAAGGCCGAAAGCACGCAGGGAGACTTTCGGGCCTCAGTCTGCGAAGGCAGACTTCGCAATGGTGGCCGTGACTTCAGTCGCCAGGGGCTCTTAACCAGCCCCTCAGCTGGCCGCCGCGCTCACGTCTCCCACGGCAGGAAACACACCTTGATCGCGGCCTGCGCTTCGAGCAGGTCGATCCCCTCGGCGTAGCGTTCGAGCGGCAGGCGGTGCGTCACCAGCGGCGCGAGATCGAGCCGGCCCCGGCGGATGAGATCGACCGCATACTCCGCGGACTCGCGCGAGTGGCCCTTGTATCCGCACAGCCGGAGCGTATAGTGCCGCGGGCGGAAGGTGTAGTCCTCGCGCTGCACGCCGAACAGCGCCACGACATCGGACGTGTGATCCAGCAGGAACTCGACCGACGACTTGGCGCCCACACAATCGACCGCCGACTCCATCTTGGCCAGATCGGCCAGGCCGGCCGCATCGCGCGGGTCATGGCACGCATCGGCCAGGCCCAGCCTCAGCGCCAGCGCACGGCGCTCGGCGTTGAAGTCGAAGCCGACCAGCTCGGTCGCGCCCTCCGCGCGGGCCATCTGGAGCGCGACCAGCCCCGCCGGCCCCAGGCCCG
>MWBF01000373.1 GCA_002068935.1 Chloroflexi bacterium ADurb.Bin325 | reverse complement strand
CGCGGCTGCGCACCTGCGCGGCCAGCGGCTCCAGCGCGGTCGCCGCGGTCGCCGCGATCCCGATGCACGCGCCCCGCCGCAGCGCCTCGTCCACCATCTCAGCGTCTACCGTCAGCACCGGAATGCCGACCTGCGCGGAGGCCGCGGGCACGCACGGCGAGAGGGACGAGCAAGTGACCTGCAAGGCGTCCGCGCCCGCGGCCTCCGCCGCGACCGCGTGCTCGGCCACGCGGCGATAAAAGAAGGGCGAGAGCCGCCCCTGGCTGACCGCCAGCCGCGCGAGCATCTCGTCGACGATGTGCCACACCTCGGTATCCGGCGGCAGCAGGCTGCGCGATAGCTCGGTAAACTGTGCCGTGATGCCCGTGACCGTGCTGAGAAAGATGACTCGCTTGCCCATGTTCACCTGCATGATAGCTGCGGAGATGGCAGAAAGCGCGCAAAGGCGCAGAAAATAGAATTGTCCGGCGTTCTTTGCGCCTTTGCGTGAGCCCCGTTCAACCGGCCGCGGCCTGCGCCGCAGCCCAGGTCGCGCGCACGAACTTTGCGGCGGCCGCGATGCCCGGCACGCCCTGATATGACGCCTCCTCCATGCAGATCCACCGATCCCAGCCACCGCGCACGAGCCGCCCGAACAGCGCCGGATACGGCGTGATGCCCGTCCCCAGGAGGACATGCTTCAGCTTGCCGCGCGTCGCGCTGTCGGATGCATGGATGCTGACCACGCGCGGCAGCACCGCGTCCAGCAGCGCGACCGGGTCGTCCGAGAACGTCGCCGCGTTGCCCACGTCGAAGTTGATGCCGATGCCCGTGCCCTCGACCCCCGCCGCGATCTCGCGGAAGATATCCGGCGGCTCGCAGAAGTCGGTATAGGTCCAGACGCCGGGCTTGCTGTGGTTCTCATAGGCCAGCGTCACGCCGGAGCCGACGGTGCGCTCGGCCAGGTTGCGCAGCCCCGCGACGGCCCAGGCGATCCCCTCGTCGCGGCCGACCTCGGGCCGGCCCTGGCCCGCGGTCACGCGCAGCAGCTCCGCGCCCAGCGCGGCGGCCACCCCGACAATCGCCTCGCCGTCCGCGACCGCCCGCGCGCGCTCGGCAGGGTCCGGATGCGTGAAATCGGTGTAGCTCGTCAGCATCACGACGCGCATATGCGCATCCTCGATCTGGCGGCGCAGCGCGGCCAGCCCCGCGGGCGAGCGATCCGCGATCCACGCGATGCTCAGATCGATCCCGTCCAGGCCGAGCCGTGCGGCCATCTGCGCCCACTCCGCAATCGGCATCCGTCCCGCGGCCAGCTCGGCAAAGAACGAGACCGGCAGACAGCTCAGTTTCATGGACTTCCTCCTCAAGAATCTTCGCGCAGCTTGACGCTTGGGGCCGCGGCTGGCCCGCTGGCCGTGGAGGCGCGCGAGGCGCTCGACCTGGCGACCGACCTCGGCGGCTACACCATCATGATCGGCGGCACGAACGGCGCGCACCTGACCAGCTTCTCGCTGGTCGATATCCTGAGCCACGGCCGCGCGTGCGCCATCATGAACCCATATTACACTGTGCTATTCGCCCCAGCCATCCAGCAGTTGTTCACGCTGGCCGCGGACATCTTCGAGGCCGCGGGCTATGCGCCGGCCGGCACGACGCAGCTCACGGGCCGCGCGCTGGGGGTTGCGGTCGCGCGCGCCATGATGGCGTTCCAGGAGCACATCGGCTTCCCGACCCGGCTGGCCGACGTGCCCGGCTTCAGCGACGGCCACATCGCGCGGGCGCTGGCCGCGGCCAAGAATCCGCAGTTCAAGAGCAAGCTGGAGAACATGCCGGCCGCGCTCTCCGTGGAGCTGGTGGACGAGTATATGGGGCCGGTGTTGCAGGCCGCGCAGACGGGCGACCTGGCGCTGATCCGCAATCTCGACCAATGAAGATTCGGGCTGGAGAAACCGACGCTTCAATGTTCGTAGCTATGTTCGTAGTAATCCCAAAACTTTTTACGAGCCGGCAAGCGACGCGCGATCTCAAGAACCCTCTGCTGCGGGAAGAACCTTAACAGGACGGCACATATGGTGACAACGCTCACTGGCTCCCACTTGTTGTCCATGATATGGGCGAGAAGTGTTTCCGGATTGAAAGGCAGCCCTAGCAATTTGCCCGTCTCAAAGTCATCGCGCCGGAAACTCCCCAAGATCTCCTGCACTGTCAAACCGGTCTCAGCATAACCATAGGCATTCAGATCGAGATCTTCCCAGTTCACGGTGATGCCCAGCAAATTAAAGTCAGAGGAAGCCAGATCGAGAAGGTGCGAGAGCTCTTCACGTGCTTCGACCACAGCTGTCACAAAAGGATTGGGGACTCCCCCAGCGTCACAGTGGGCTGTGCTGAGAAAGCCGCTAGATGAAACCTGAAAGGCCTCTTTGTAAAGCGCGACATCGCTGCTTCTCTGACGGATGATAACCTGGTCGTGCGGATTCTGTAACGTGCTGCGAGAGATCAATAGCATATGGGCGCCGAGTGGATTTGCAAGAACAGACTCGCCCAACTGGTAGGGGAATCGAACGAAAGCTTCGCGGATTGTCTGCGTGCCAGGCGTCAAGCCAGATTTGGGAATCGCAGCATAATCCAGGGAGCGGTTCGTGGCCAGAAAGGTACAGAAGGTGGTCAACCCGAACGTCAGGGTTAAGTTCCCGCGCTTATTATCAATTGTTTCACCGGCCTGTTCGAGACCTATGAGTCGCGGCAACGGGTTGTCTACAACCGTGCCGCTTGGGTGTTTTTGTTTATGTATTTGTGTAAGATGGGGTATCGCTGCTTTCAAGTCACCCGGATAGTCCGGCTGCTGCAAATCCATCTCCGTCGGCCGGTATTCGATATGAACCTCATCGAGAGTAAAAGGCGTCTCCGGCGAGCCAACAAGATTCATCACTGGCACCTGAATATTGCCCAATGTATACATCTGGAAGGCATCCGGTGGCATGGGCGTGGCTTGTTCTCGATAGTGACGCAGGGCCAGGCGTTGTTTCCAACCCTTCCACCATTTCCGAACACGAGGAGCAACCACGTTATCGCCCAGCCAGGTGAGGACGCTGCCGATGATACCGCCGATCAATATCTCTGGCCAATTGATCTGCATCTTCCCCTCCATATTGATCTCAAGGAACATAAGCCCCCCGGGTTGAACCAGGGTACAATCCTGGGCGTATGATCACTTTTTCGAGTGAACGGATGCAGCACCGTATAAGTTCGATATCTAATATGCTGATCGACTGGAGCGGATTCAGGCGAACGATCTCCAATCTACTTCGGCGGATCTAATTGTGTAAGGATGCTTCCATTGTAGATGAGATTGACGGAATGTCAAATCGGCTCTGTCCATCATAAGGTTGGGCCCTTACCGTGAGCCGCGCCGTCGAAAGAGCGACAGACATGACACAAGGCAACCATGCGCACCCCGCTGCGCAGGGGAGGGTACGACTCCCCTGCCCCCGTCGGGACGGGGGC
>MWBF01000372.1 GCA_002068935.1 Chloroflexi bacterium ADurb.Bin325 | reverse complement strand
GTGCTGCTGGCCGCGGCCGTGACCGCCTCCCTGGTCGCCGCGCTCGACCGCCGCGCGCACACCCTGGCCGCGCGCAACCAGGAGGCGGAGGCGCAGGCGGCCGCGATGCACCAGCTCAACACCCAGTTGCGCGCGGCAAACACGGACATCGCCCACCACCGCGCCCACCTCGACACGGCCTACAAGGAGCTACAGGCGGCATACGACCGCCAGCAGGTGCGGTCGGCCCACATGAGCGAGCTGAACGAGCAGTTGCGCAGCGCCAATGCGGAGTGCAGACGCCGCCACGAGGAACTGGAGAGGCTCAACGCCGAGCTGACGCTCGCCAACGCCAGGCTGCGCGAGATGGAGGACATGCGCGCCCGGTTCACGCTGATGGTCACGCACGAGCTGCGCGCGCCAGTCGCCGCGATCCAGAGCTATCTGAAGCTCATCCTCGAGGGCTACGTGCCGCCGGAGAAGGTGAACGAGACGCTGGAAAAGGCCGAGAGGCGCGCGGTGGAGCAGCTTGCATTTATCGCGGACCTCCTGGAGCTGGGCCGCATCAGCTCGGCGGACGCGCGCGGGCAGGCCCGGCCGCTCCAAATCGAACAACTGCTGCGCGAGCAGCTCGACCTGCACGCGGCCGCGGCGCAGGAGCGCGGGATCACCGTCCACACCGCGATTGCGCCGGATCTGCCGGCTGTCCTGGCCAACCCGGAACAGATCAAGAGCCTCTGGAACAACCTGATCGGCAACGCCATCAAATACAACCGCGCCGGCGGCCACGTGACGATCACCGTGCAGCAGGACGCCGGCCGGCTCGCCGTCTCGGTGGCCGACACGGGCATCGGCATCCCGCCGGAAGCGCTGGCGCGCATCTTCTCCGAGTTCTTCCGGGCCGACAACGCCAAGGCGGTCGCGCGGCCCGGCACCGGGCTGGGCCTGGCCATCGTCAAGGAGATCGTCGAGCGCGCGGGCGGGCAGATCACGGCCGAGTCGGAGCTGGACAAGGGCAGCGTCTTCCGCTTCTGGCTGCCGGCCTGCAACGAACAACAGGACGCCAACGACGCCGATTAGGCCGATCGACGGCGTCCTATTTCTGGCCATCTTATCGACGGAGTGAGTATGAGGACAAGCGAGGATTTCTACGACGCGCTCGCGCCGCTGTTCGACGTGATGACCGACTGGGAGGCGCGGCTGGCCGCCGAGGAGCCGTTCCTGCGCGCGGCGCTGGCCGAGGCGCGGGGCAAGCGCGTGCTGGATGCGGCGTGCGGCAGCGGCGGGCATGCGCTGGCGCTGGCGAGGTGGGGCTACGAGGCGGTGGGCGCGGACGCCAGCCCGGTCATGGTGCAGATGGCCCGGCAGAAGGCCCAGGCCGCGGGGCTGGCCGTGCCCTTTGCCGTCGCGGGGCTGGCCGACCTGCCCGAAGTGTGCGGCCCGGCCGCGTTCGATACGGTGCTCTGCCTCGGCAACTCGCTGCCCCACCTGCTGACCCAGGCGGAGCTAGTCGCCGCGCTCCGCGCAACCGCCGCGGCCCTTGCGCCGGGGGGCGTCTTCGTCACGCAGAATCTCAACTACGACCTGCGCTGGCAGCTTCAGCCGCGCTGGTTCGCGGCGCAGGGCGACATGCTCGACGAGCAGGAGGCGTTGGTCTGGCGCTTTGCGGACTACGATGTGCCCGCGGAGCGGATTGCGTTCCACATCGCGCTGTTCCGCAAGGAGCTCACGGGGTGGCAGGTGCAGGTGCACACCACGCCCCAGCGTCCTCTGTTCCAGGCCGATCTGCTGGCCGCGCTGGCCGAGGCGGGGTTCGGGGAGGTGCGCAGCTACGCCGGGATGACCGCCGCGCCGGCCCCGTTCGACCCGGCGACATCGGGCGACCTGGTGGTCACCGCGCGCAAGATCTGTGACTCCAGCCGCCGGTAAACCTTGCCGCGGCCGCGCCGCCCCCTCGCTGGCGATCAGCGCTCTGTCGCGGACTGGGGCTTGGGCAGCGGCGCCTTGCCGAGCAGCCTCGTGCGCACGAGGTTGATGATGCTGTGGCGGTTGTCCTTCCAGACGTGGATCAGCGTCGGGATGCCCGGGATGAAGAAGAACAGGATCACGAGGAGCGTGAAGTAACGATCCACGCCCTCGATCGTGCCGAACGCCAGGCCCAGGCCGTAGCCGAGCAGCGGCATGCCCATGGCCCAAAAGATCCCGCCCAGCAGGTTGAAGAAGATGAAGCGGCGATAGTGCATCTGCGCCGCGCCGGCCACGATCGGCGCAAACGTGCGGATGAAGGGCAGCCAGCGCGCCAGCGTGATGGTCTTGCCGCCGTGCCGCTCGTAGAACGCCTTCGCCTTCAGCAGGTTCTCGCGCCTGAAGAGGAACGAATTGGGCCGGTTGAAGATCTTCGGCCCGGTCTTTGCGCCGAACCAGTAGCCCACGTTATCGCCCAGCACGGCCGCGACAAACAGCAGCGGGACGAGGATATAGATGTTGAGATGGCCCCTGGAGGCAATCAGCCCCGCGGTCAGCAGCAGGCTGTCGCCGGGGAAGAAAAACCCGAAGAACAGCCCCGACTCCGCAAAGACGATAAAGAACAGGCCGACATAGCCGACCGTCTCGATCAACTGGACCAGATCGAAGTGCATGATTGCACCTGCCGTTCGGAGGATGCGCGTCCCGGTTCGCCCTGCCCCGTCCACGCGTCACGCCGGGCGTAGAATCACATCAGCCCGGCGCATAGAACCCCAGTATAGCATCCCTTGTTCCGTTCGCCAAGTTTCGCAATTTTGCGACGGCAGTCCCCGCCTGGTCGGAAAGCGCCCGACCTCAAGCCGCCGGAGAACATTTCGAGCGGTCGCCCAGGATGCAGCCGCCCCACCGGAAGACCTGCTACGGAAACCCGGCCCCGTCGGCGCGATAATTGTGAAAAAGCTTTGACGCACGCCCGCGCCTGTGTTACACTGGCAGGGTTAGCAGCTTCGAAAGGCAACGGGCATGAACAACATGCGTTCGCTGCGCAATAACGCGCTCTATATCATCCTTCTGCTCATCCTGGGCGTGTTCCTCGTGACCACGCTCATGCGCAACAACGACAACCTGCCCACTGTGGACATCGGCCGGATCGCGCAGCTTGCGCGCGGGGGCGAGGTCAAGACCATCACGGTCGTCGGGCAGGATCTGACCGTGGATCTCAAGGATGGCCGCCAGGTCAAGTCGCGCAAAGAGGCCGACGGCAGCGTCGTGGAGACGCTGCGCAACCTGGGCGTGCCCGAGGAGGCGTTCGGCGCGGGGGCCGGCGCCATCCAGATCATCGTCAAAGCGCCGAGCATCTGGCTGGGGCTTGCGCCGCTGCTCATCTCCGTGCTGCCGGTCCTGTTGCTGGCCGGCTTCTTCATCTTCCTGATGCGCCAGGCGCAGGGCGCGGGCAACCAGGCCTTCTCGTTCGGCAAGAGCCGAGCGCGCGTCTTCACCGGCGACAAGCCCACCGTCACCTTTGCCGATGTCGCGGGCGCGGACGAGTCCAAGCAGGAG
>MWBF01000371.1 GCA_002068935.1 Chloroflexi bacterium ADurb.Bin325 | reverse complement strand
TGGGCCACGGCGTCGGCCTGTTCATCCACGAGCAGCCGCGCCTGAGCCGCCTGTCGACGGACGTGCTGGCCCCCGGCCACGTCGTCACGGTCGAGCCGGGCATCTATTTGCCCGATTGGGGCGGCGTGCGCATCGAGGACATGGTCCTGGTCACGGAAGACGGCGTGGAAGTGTTGAGCCGCGCGCCGAAGGAGCCGATCATCCGGGGAGGTGATTAGATGAATCGTGAGGTCGAGAACACTCGTCCGCGGTATTTTTGGCCCCTCATCGCCTTTGTCGTCGGCTTGCTGCTGGGCTGGCTGGTCATCGGCTGGGGGCTGTGGCCGGTGGAGTGGAAGAACACCCTGCCCCACGACCTGGCTCCGCGCTTGCAGAACCAGTACCTGATAATGGTGGCGGAGTCCTACGCGGCCACCGGCGACCTGCAACTGGCGCAGGATCGGGTGGCCGACTGGCCGAAGGACGAGCTGGCCGTGGCGCTGGAGCGCACCCAGCAGTTCCTGGCGGGCAGCGACGCCGCGCGCGCCGCGGACGTGCAACAACTGGCGTCCGCGCTGACCCTGAGCATGGCCGACGCCAGCGACGCGGCCCCGGCGGTCGCCGAGCCTGCACAGCCGGCCCCCGCGGCCGCGGGCGCGGATGAGGCCGGGCGGGTATCGCTCACGGGCATCTGCACGGCCTTCCTCTGGATCGTGCTGGCGCTGGCCGCGCTCGCCTTCTTCGTCTATCTGTTCATGCGCTGGCGCTCGGCGCAGCAGGGCACGGAGCCGCCGGACGTGGGCGCGTTTACGCGTTCGGTCCTCGGCCGCGGGCCGGCTGCGGATGAGCGCCCGGTTGAGCATGGCTCCGGCGAGGAACGGGAGGATGAGTTCGGAGACGACCTGGCCGGGCAGACCATGACGGAGGTCATCGCGCGAGAGAAGGATCGCTGGGACGACACGGCCGACCTCGACTGGCACGAGACCAGCGCGTCCGTCGCGCCCTCGCGGCTCGCTTACGAGGGCCGCCTGGACGTGGGCGAGGACGGGCTGGACGAGGAGGCCGACCTGCCGCCCTTCATGCCGCAGCGCGACGAGGCGCGCGCCCGTCCCCGGCCCGTCGTGACGCCGCCGTCCGACGCGGCCCGGCCGCCGTCGACGGGCCGCCGCGGGGCTCTCGGCGCCAGGATCGGCGATTTCGTGGCGGTCTATCAGATGGGCGAGCCGGATTATGACGAGGCCTTCGACATCAACGACCCGATCGACGGCCTGGTGGGCCAGTGCGGCCTGCAACTCAACGAGCCGGTGGGCCGCGAGCGGGATCAAGCCGTGGCGTTACAGGCGTGGCTGTGGGATTCCAGCGACCCGGATACGCGCGTCAAGGTATTGATGAGCGAGGCGGCGTATCGCGATACGGCTACGCGCGCGCAGCACGTCAGCGAGCACGAGGCGCTGCCGGTGCGCCAGGGCACGACCTTCGAGCTGGAGAGCCACGACCTGCTGCTGCGCGGCAGCGTGGAGCGGGCCGACTTCGCCGAGCAGGAGGGCAACCGGGCCGTCTTCGCCATCTTGCAGGTGCGGATGCAGGTCTATCGCCAGTTGTAGAAGCGGCTTTGATCCTGGCCTCGCCCCCATCTCCCTCTCCTGACATGCGAGCCTTCGGCTCGTGCGTCAGGAGAGGGGGAGCCGAGGGGGTGCGGTCGAATATTAAGAGCCTATCCGAAAACCCGCTGGGGCCGGTCTCCGACCGTGCCCCAGGCTCGGTCAGAGACCGGCCAGAGCAATTTTCGGATAGATTTTAAGTCCTTTCCTCGGGGTCGAACAGCCGCTGATGCTCCTTGATGGCGTAGCGGTCGGTCATCCCCGCGATATAATCGCAGATAACCCTCTCCGGCAGATCTGGGCCGCGTTGCATCCGCGCCTGCACGTCGCGCGGGAGCTGGCGCGGCTCTTCCATATACGCCTCGAACAGCGCGGTGAGCAGCCGGTTGGCCTTGTACGCCATGCGGACGACGCGCGGATGGCGGTAGAAGTTTGCCATCAGGAACGCCTTGAGCTCCTGGTTCATGGCGCGCAGCTCGGGCGAGAAGCCGGCCAGGTTCTCGCCGGCGTCGCGCACCGCGGCTACGCTGGCGACGCCCCGCTCGCCCAGCCGCGCGGCGGTCGCGGTGATGGCGTCCGTGATCTCGATGCCGATGAGCCGGCGGATGATCCGCGCGCGCAGCTGGTCGTCGAGGCGGCAGTCCAGCGTCTCGCCCAGGGAGGCCATGACCGTGTTCCACAGCGCCAGCCCGCGCACCTCGTGGACATCCAGCAGGCCGCTCCGCAGCCCATCGTCCAGATCCGCCGTGTTGTAAGCGATCTCGTCCGCCAGGTTGCTGAGCTGGCATTCGAGCGTGCCGGCCCGCTCCGGCTCGTAGCCCGCGGCGTCGACGACGTCGTAGTCCGTGTCGTGCTTGACAAGCCCCTCGCGCACCTCGTATGTCAGGTTCAGCCCCGCGAACTCGCGGTAGCGATCCTCCAGTTGCGTGACGATGCGCATGGTCTGGCGCTGATGGTCGAACCCGCCATGATCGCTCATCAGATGGTTGAGCGTCGTCTCGCCCGTGTGGCCGAACGCGGGGTGCCCCAGGTCGTGCGCCAGGCAGATGGCCTCGGTCAGATCTTCGTTTGCGCCGAGCGCGCGCGCCAGGCTGCGGCCGATCTGCGCGACCTCGATGGTGTGGGTGAGGCGGTTGCGGTAGTGGTCGCCCTCGTGATAGACGAAGACCTGCGTCTTGTATTCCAGGCGGCGGAAGGCGGCGGTGTGGATGACGCGGTCGCGGTCGCGCTGGAACGCGGTGCGATAGGCGTGTTCTTCCTCGCCGTGGACGCGGCCGCGGCTGTCGCCGCTGGGCATGGCATAGGGCGCGAGCGCGGCGCGTTCACGGGCCTCGATCTCGTCCCGCGTCAGGAACATGGCGGCCTCCCGAAACCGTTTTCGGAGCGACAGTCAGGGCTGCGCGGCCAGGCGGGCAAGCTGCGCGTCCAGCGTCGCGCAGTCGCTCAGATCCAGCTCCTCGCACGCATCCGCGGCCATCTGCTGGCGCACGGCCGCGATCAGCCGGTCGAGGTCGGCGACGGAGAGATCCGCGACGCGCGCGATGCCGGAGCGCACGGATGACGGCTCCGGCGGCGCGCCGTTGCCGTCGCCGCGCGGCTCGTGCGGTGGGTTGTGCTGGGCGAAGGTGACGAGCGCCAGCCGGCCGTCGGCCTTGCGCTTGGTGTAGATGCGATGGCGCAGGCCGGTGGCGTGTCCCGCTTCGCGGAAACAGTAGAGCTTCCACAGCCGTTCGCCGGCCCGCAGTTCGAGCAGGTCATCGGCGACAAGGTCGTCGATGACCTCGCCGCGCGGGCAGGTGCAGTTGTCGGACAGTGACATGGTTCGAGTGTTCCTCAAGGTCGTTGGCCTTGAGTGTAACCCTCAAACCGGGGGGTGTCAAGCGATCAGCTCGGCCAGGCAGGGCGAAGTCATGTTGCAATCGGGCCTTCCACCTGGCAGTTGAAACTGCGGCTAC
>MWBF01000370.1 GCA_002068935.1 Chloroflexi bacterium ADurb.Bin325 | reverse complement strand
TTCGTGAGCAGAACGCCGGACGATGGTCTACACTGCCGCGAGTCCGAAAGACCGGAACGCCGAATCCCCAATGCCAAGTGCGCGGCGGGGAGCGGGGGAACCACGTTTTCGGGGCTAACTCACCGCTTTAGGTGGGGGCGCAGGCTCCTTTCAGCGCCAGCCCGACAGCAAAACGCCCCTCAGCTCCCTGCATCGAGACTCAGGTCGGGTTCCACATCGAAGTCCAGGGGGGTCGGGCCGTCGGTCAGCAGGCGGTAGTGGGCGACCGCGCCGATCATGGCCGCGTTGTCGGTGCAGAGGAAGAACGGCGGGATCGACGCGGGCACGGGCAGCCGGTGCAGCACCGCGGCGCGCAGCGCCTTGTTGGCCGCCACCCCGCCGCAGACGCACACGCGCGCGACGTTGTAGGCGCGCGCGGCGTCCGCCGTCTTCTTCACGAGCACATCGACCACCGCGGCCTGGAAGCTGGCCGCCAGATCCGCGATGGGCGGCGCGGCCGGCCCCAGCTCGCGCACCTGGCGCAGCACCGCAGTCTTGAGGCCGCTGAAGCTGAAGTTGAAGCGGTGCTCCGGATGGATCGCCGCGTTGGTCAGCCCGCGCGGGAAGTCGAACGCCGCCGGGTCGCCGCCCTCCGCCGCGGCCTGGACCGCGGGGCCGCCCGGATAGGCCAGGCCGAGCAGCCGCGCCACCTTGTCGAAGGCCTCCCCCGCGGCGTCGTCCAGCGTCGCGCCCAGCCGTTCGTAACGGCCATGCCCGTGCATCAGGATCAGCTCCGTATGGCCGCCCGACACGATCAACACGAGCAGCGGGAAGGCCCGGCCCTCCGCGTCCAGGTCAGGCAGGCTGGGCCGGGTGAGCGCGGCCGGGTCGATCCGGCCGCCCCGGTCGAGCCAGTTGGAGTAGAGGTGGCCTTCCAGATGGTTGACGGCCACGAGCGGCAGGCCGCGCGCCCAGGCCAGGGCCTTGGCCGCGTTCACGCCGACCAGCAGCGAGCCGGCCAGCCCGGGCCCGCGCGTCACGGCCAGCGCGGTCAGATCGTCCCAGGTCGCGCCGGCCTCGTCCAGGCTGCGCTGGATGACGGGCACGATGTCGAACACGTGCTGCCGCGAGGCCAGCTCGGGGAAGACGCCGCCGTATGCGCGGTGCAGCTCGATCTGCGACGCGACGACGTTCGAGCGGATGCGCCGGCCGTCCTCGATGACCGCGGCCGCGGTCTCATCGCACGAGGTTTCGATGGCAAGGATCAGGCTCGCCCGCGCAGCATTCGCCGTTTGCAATTCCTAACCCCTATCCTGCCAGGCCAGCCACGCGCCGTAGAAGTAGGCCGTGCCGCCGGGCGCCAGCAGGGTGTCCGGCGGCGGCGTCTCGCCGATGACCTGCGCGCCGCGGTCGAGCAGCTCGGCCAGCGGCCGCGGGGCCTGATAGGCGTGGATGAGCGTCTCCTGATCCAACAGCAGCAGGCCTTTGATCTCAGCGCCGGGCGTCGGCCGTGTCAGCGCCGCGGCGCGGAAGACCGCGTTCAGCAGCGTGACCGTCCCGCGGCGCAGGTCGAACGTGGCGGTCCACACGAGCAGCGGGCGATACGGCTCGTCCCAGCGGTATGAGATGGGCCGCGGGGTCTGGCCCTCGCAGCAGAAATAGGTCACCGCGCTGTCGCCCAGCGAGATGAGGCAGTTCGCCTCCTCTTGCGCCTCGCGCACCACGGCCTGATGCCACTGCTCGCCCGGCTCGAGGTGGCCGCCGATGCCGACGAACGCGCTGACATTCTGGTCGGCCTGCACGCCGATGGGCCGCGCGTTCATGAGCAGCGCGAACACGAGCCTGTCGCGCCACGTCAGGATGAGGCCGGTCGACCGCTCCGCGGCGGGGCCGGCCAGCTTCTCCAGCTCCCACGCGCCGCCGCTCACCAGGGCGGGGCGTTCGCCGATCATGTCGTCGTAGTCGTTCACATGCCGCCTGCTATTCTAATAGGCCGGGGGCCGGGCCATCCAGATCCGGCTGGCCGGTGACGCCCAGCGTGTTCAGCGCCGCGACCGCCAGCCGATCCGCGCGCTCGTTGAGCGGATGGCCCGCGTGGCCCTTGACCCAATGCCAGGTGACCCGGTGCGGCCGCATGGCCGCTTGCAGCGCGCGCCAGAGGTCCTGGTTCTTGACCGGCTGCCTGGTCGCGGTGCGCCAGCCGTTGCGCTGCCACGTCGCCAGCCATTCGGTGATGCCCCGGCGCAGATATTCCGAGTCGGTGTACACCTCGGCCGCGCAGGGCCGCGTCAGGGCCTGGAACGCGGCGATGGCCGCGCGCAGCTCCATCCGGTTGTTGGTGGTCAGCGATGCGCCACCCTGCAACACCTTCTCGTGCTCGCCGTACTGCATGATGGCGGCCCAGCCGCCCGGCCCCGGGTTGCCGGCGCATGCGCCGTCGGTAAAGATCAGCAGCCTGATCGCTTCTGCCACTTATCTGATCCTGAATGACCGCTGCGGCTCGCCTTCCGCAGCGGGGACGATCTGCACGTCCTCCACCTCTGCGAAGGGCGGGCCGTCGTAGCACCAGACGAGCAGCTCGTTAACCGCCTGCGCCGGCCCCTCGAACAGCGCCTCCACCGCGCCGTCCCAGCGGTTGCTCACCCAGCCCGTCACCCCGCGGGCCTGCGCCTCGCGCCGACAGCTCGCGCGGAAGCCGACCCCCTGCACGCGGCCCCGGATCACGACCTGTACGCGTTTCTGTTCCATAGCCTCATCCTTCCGCCTGCCCCGGCAGCGCAGAGCCGAGGCGTAGGGCGATTGTAACACAGGGTGCGACGAGCCGATATATCCGGGGGGGTGTGTTGCGGGGCCGGCATGGCCCGTGGCCACTATATAGGATAAAAATGTCGGAAGCGCCCTGAGCGGAGGCCGCACGCAGTGCGGACGCAGTCGAAGGGGCGGCCATTTTCAGAGCGAACGGAGGGCGAGCGCGGCGGGGGTCAGCAGGTGATGTGGAACAGGCCCAGCACCTTGCCCTCGGCCGCGTTCCACCGCTCGATGGCCTCCGGCGTGAGGCAAAGCTCGACGGGACAGTTGTGCTCCTTGAGGAACTGGGCGGCCTCGCGCGAGAGCTGGAGCTGGCCCTCGTGGCCCGTGCCGATGATGATGCGCTCGGCCTTCTGGCGGTAGAGATCGCGGATCTCGAGCAGGCTCACGCTGTGCGCGGTGCCGTGCACGGCCTTGGAGAGCTGCTTGTTGCGCTTGCGCACCTTGCCGCTCAGCCGGATGATGATATCGTGCTCATACCGCTTGCCTTCGACGGTAATATTGCCGAACCAGCAGTCATCGATCTTCGGTCTCATGGCGTTCGCTCTGGGCCAGGATCAGGATTACGTCGCCCATTTTAGCATAAATGCCGGCGGAATACAACGAGGCGGGGGAATCTCCGGCAGCGCCGAATGCCGGCGCGGACGGGGCGTCCACCCGCTCAGCGGAGGCATCCTGAGCGGAAGCCGCACGCAGTGCGGATGCAGTCGAAGGACGCCGCCAGGGGGCGGCCAGGGGGCACGGTCAGAGACCGGCCCCAGCGCGTCGGTTC
>MWBF01000369.1 GCA_002068935.1 Chloroflexi bacterium ADurb.Bin325 | reverse complement strand
CCCGACCCTGTCCGCGCACGCGGGCGAGGATCTCGGCGCGGCGGCCGGGACGCCGGTCTACGCGCCCGCGGCCGGGACGGTGGTGCTGGCCGAGACGCTGTTCGTGCGCGGCAACGGCGTGGTGCTCGACCACGGGAACGGCGTCTACACCGGCTACTGGCATCTGTCCGAGCTGAGCGTGGCCGTGGGGGAGCAGGTGACGGTGGGGCAGGAGCTGGGCAAGGTCGGCAGCACCGGCCTCAGCACCGGCGCGCACCTGCACTGGGAGCTACAGGTCAACGGGCTGCCGGTCGATCCCATGCAGTGGATAAAATGAGGGCGGCTCCCTGAGCCGCCCCCACAGCAGGATCGCAGGCTGCCCCGGCCGGGGCTTTATGCCTCTTCTTCCTCGGCCTTGCCCCGGCGAATGACCTCGACCGCATCCGCATCCGGCGCTTCGGCGCCTTCGACCGCTTCCTCTTCCAGGGCCGCGCGCGACGCGCTCACAGAGAACAGGACGTGCTCGGCGGGGGTGAGGATCTTTACGCCCTGCGGCGCATGGAGATCCTTGACCGTGATCTCGTCATCGACCGTCTTGAGCAGGCTCAGGTCGGCGACCAGGTGCTCCGGGATGTCGCCGGGGAAGCACTCGACCTCCACGGTATCGCTCTGGCGCACCAGGACCATCTCCGCATCCTCCAGCACGGGCGCGACGCCGTCCGAGACGACGGCCACCTGCAGGCGGACCAACTGGTTCATGGCCACCGCGTAGAAGTCGATGTGCTGCACATGATGTTTGGTCGGGTGGCGCTGGATCTCGCGTGCCAGCACGTGGAGCGGGGGCTGGCCGGGCAGCTCCAGCTCGATGAGGCCGCCGCCCGACTGGTGCAGGGCGATGCCGAGGGTCTTGCGGTCGGTGGAAATGGCCTGCGCGGTGATGTTCCGGCCGTATACGACGGCGGGGACGCGCGAACCTTCGCGCAGCTCGCGGTTGGCATGGCGGCCGGTCTTGCGCGGTTCGGCCTTCAGAACGAGTTTCTCCATTCCTATTCTCTCCTTGCCGTCATCAGCCCTGGCTGACAACAGGCAGCATGCGCCGGATCGAGGCCGCAACGCTGGCCTCCGGTCATTGTTTGCAATGTGACAAGCAATAGCCCGGCAGAGCCGGGCCAATCAATACGACCACGTATTTTAGCGCAGGTGCATGGTTTCGTCAAAATAGGCGCTTATGATAACATGGCGCACACACATGCCAGCAATCCGCCCATCCCGCCCCATCAAATGGTCGATCGCGTTCCTGGCCCTGCTCGGCCTGGCCGCGCTCCTGCTGGCGCGCGGCCAGGGGCTGCCGGCCGCGCTGGCCGATGCGCCGCCGATCGATCCCGCGTATAGCGCCGCGCCTGGCGTGAACCTGAGCGCAGGGGAGCTGCACGACCCTGCGCTGGCCGCCGCGCTCGCCGTGTTGGAGCAGTCCGGCGTCCGCTGGCTGCGCTTCACGCTGCCCTGGGACGAGATCGAGCCGGCGCGCGGCGCGTTCGAGTGGGCCCGCTGGGACGAGACGATGCGCACGCTGGCCGCCTTTCCCGCGTTGCAGCCGGTGGTCGTCCTCGACCGTTCGCCGGCCTGGGCGCGCGCGGCCGTCGACGCGGACAACCCCCTGGCCCCGCCGCACGAGCGCGCGGACTACGGACGTTTCGTGCGCGCGGTCGCGGCCCGCTACGGCGCGCAGTTGCGCTATTACCAGGTCTGGCAGGAGCCGAATATCGCGCCGCACTGGGGCGCGCGGCCGGTCGATCCCGCGGACTATCTCGGCCTGCTGCGCGAGGCCGCAGTCAACCTGCGCGCGGCGGACGCGGATGCGGTCGTCGTGCTCGCCGCGCTCGCGCCGACGACCGAGGCCGGTGGGACCAACCTCAGCGACCTGGCTTATCTGGATGCGCTGTATGCGCTCGACGCCGCGACGTGGTTCGACGTCGTGGCCGCGCAGCCCTACGGCTTTGCACGGCCGCCGGACGACCCGGCCGATCCCGCGACGCTGAACTTTGCCCGCGCGCGCCTCCTGCACGACGTGATGCTCCGCCACGACGACGCGGGCACGCCCCTGTGGGCCGCGGCGTTCGGGTGGCAGACAGGCGCGCGGAATGCAGCCTGGGAAAGCGTCGCCGCGGCGGATCAGGCCGCGTATACGGCGCAGGCCCTCGCGCTCGTCCGCCGCGAGTGGCCGTGGCTGGGGCCGCTCTTCTGGCCCGCCTACTGTCCCCGGACGGCCGGGGACGGCCCGCTGGCCGGGTTTGCGCTGTGCGACGCGGACGGCGTCAGAACCCCGACGTGGCAGGCGTTGACGACGCTCCCGGCGGAGGCCGTGCTGCCGCCGGGCAGCCACCGGCCCGACCATCCCGCGCTGCGCTACAGCCCGGGCTGGCGCGTCACGGCCGAGGCCGCGGACCCGGCCGCGGACGGCGACACGCTGACGTTCACCTTCTACGGCACGGCGCTGGCGCTGCGCGTGCAGGGCGGGCCGTACTGGGCCTATTACCGCGTCCAGGTGGACGGCGCGCGGGCCAACGCGCTGCCGGTGGACGAGACCGGCGCAGCCTACCTCGTCCTGCACGATCCGGCCGCGGCGGTGCGCCTGGTCACGGTGGCCGAGGGGTTGCCGCTGGCCGAGCACCGCGTCGCCATCGAGGCGCGGGGCGGGTGGGGCCAGTGGGCGCTGCAAGGGATCGTGGTCGCTGTCGATCCGCCCGCACGAGCGGGCCGCGGCCGGCTGCTGGCAGCCGGTCTGACGGCAGCCGCGGCTGTGGGGCTGGCCGCGCTCGTGCTCTGGTGGACGGCCTGGCGGCGGCTGGCCGGGCGGGCGCGCAGCCTCCTGGACCGCGCGGCCCGGCTCCCCGACCCCTGGCTGTGGGCCGCGGCCGTTGCGCTGGCGCTGCTGTTCGTCGTCTCGCGCTGGACCATCGTCGATCTCGCCGCGCTGGCCGGGCTGGGCCTGCTCTTTCTCGCCCGGCCCGACCTCTCGCTGCCCCTCATCGCGGCCGCGCTGCCCTTCTGGCAGTCGCCCAAGCACATCCTCCGCTGGGGGATCGACCACGCGGAGCTCTTTCTCGTAGTGGCCGTGCTGGCGTTCGTCGCGCGGCGGGCGCTGGCGGTGGTGGCCTCATCCCCCGGCCCTCTCTCCTGGCTGGGGCCAGGAGAGGGAGAGTCGGAGGGGGTGAGGTCAGCTCAGACCGCATCTTCCTGGCACGCCGACCTTGCCGTTCTGGCGCTGGTCGTCTCCGGGCTGCTATCTACGCTCGTCGCGGCGGAGCAGGGGGTCGCATGGCGCGAGTTCCGCTTCGTCTTCCTGCTTGGCGGGCTGTTCTACCTGCTCATCACGCGCGCGTCCCCGCGGCCGGGGGCCGAGCGGCTGTCGCCGTGGCCCCTCGTGGCCGGGCTGCTCGCGGGCCTGGTCGCGGCCAGCCTGATCGGCCTGTGGCAGTTCGTCACGGGCGAGGGGCGGATCGACGTGGAGGGCGTCTGGCGCGTGCGCGCGCTGTATGGCTCGCCCAACAACCTGGCGCTCGTGCTCGACCGCGGCGCGC
>MWBF01000368.1 GCA_002068935.1 Chloroflexi bacterium ADurb.Bin325 | reverse complement strand
GGGCGGGCCGCTCGTTGCGCAGCACCGCCAACATATGGTGATAGTTGGGCGTAAAGGTCATGATGTTGTCCCGGCATGAGGCAAGTTATGGTAGGGCCTACATTAGCACAAAAAGGCTCAAAAGTCGAACCGTTGCGCAAGTGGACGAGTTGGCCAGAATGCTATATCATTAGCGCTATCGGTGGCACCGCGTGCGTGTCATCGTATCATCATCTGTGAGGTGATTATGTCGGCTCTCACAGCATCAGCCTTTCCGCTGATCCCGCCCCGTATCGTTCCGGCCCTCGATCCTGGCTTCCGGCCTGCCTCGCTGGCAAACCGGGCCTTCCGTGATGCGGTCGCCGCATCGGGCCAGGGCGTGCCCCTGGTCATCGGCGTGGAGCGCATCAACGGCGCGCTCTCCCGCTTCGAGACCATCGTCTACCCCGAAACTCACCCGCAGGCGGCCGCCAACCTGATGTATGCCGAGCGGCTGGTCAAGTTCCTGCTCTGGCAGCGCGGCGGCTGGAAGGTCTACCTCGGCGGGCCGCGCAGCATCGGCCAGCACATCGCCGCGGTCTATGCGGCCGGCGGCGAGCGCGACTTCGACTATCATTTCATGGGCGCGCAGGTCTACCAGCACCCGTTCACGGTCGTCGCCTGCGCCGCGGAGGACGTGCCGGCCGGGCACGAGCCGGAGCGCGCGCTGGGCCGCCACCTGGAAGGCTGCCGGGTCGGCTTCGACCTGGGCGCGTCCGACCTCAAGGTGTCCGCAGTGATAGACGGCGAGGCGATCTTCAGCGAAGAGATCGTCTGGGAGCCGCGCAAGCAGGACGACCCGGCCTACCACTACGAACACGTGCGCAGCGCCATCCGGCTTGCCGCCTCCAAGCTGCCGCGCGTGGACGCCATCGGCGGCAGCTCCGCAGGGGTGATCGTGGACAACCGCCCGATGGTCGCATCGCTGTTCCGCGGGGTGCCCGCGGAGCGCTTCGACGCGGTGCGCAGCCTCTTCCTGCGCATCCGCGACGAGTTCGGCGTGCCGTTCGAGGTGGTCAACGACGGCGAGGTCACCGCGCTGGCCGGGTCCATGTCGCTCGAAGAGAACGCGGTGCTGGGCATCGCGATGGGCTCCAGCCAGGCCGTGGGCTATGTCACGCCGCAGGGCAACATCACCGACTGGCTGAACGAGCTCGCGTTTGCGCCGGTGGACTACAACCCCGCCGGCCCGGTGGACGAATGGTCGGGCGACCGCGGCGTGGGCGCGCTCTACTTCTCCCAACAGTGTGTCTTCCGGCTGGCCGGGGCCGCGGGCATCGACCTGCCGGTCGGCGTCACCGACGCGGAACGGCTGAAGACCGTACAGGCGCGGCTGGAGGCCGGACACGCCGGCGCGCGGGCCATCTGGCAGAGCATCGGGACCTATCTCGGCTATGCCCTGGCCCACTACGCCGACTTCTACGATCTGAGCCACGTCCTGATCCTGGGCCGGGTCACGTCCGGTTCGGGCGGGCAGATCATCCTGGATGGCGCGCGAGCCGTCCTAGCCGCGGAGTTCCCCGAGCTGGCCGGCCGCATCAACCTGCAACTGCCCGACGAGAAAAGCCGCCGCGTGGGACAGTCCATCGCGGCCGCGAGCCTGCCGGAGATCCAATGACCATGCTCTACATCCATCATGCCACCACCTACACGCCCGCCGTCGCCATCGCCGACAGCGCGGTGCTCGTCGACCGCGGGCGGATCGTCGCGGTCGGCCCCGCGGCCGATGTGGCCTGTCCCGCGGGCGCGACGCGGCTCGACGCGCACGGCCTGATCCTCGCGCCGGGGTTCATCGACTTGCAGTTCAACGGCGGGTTCGGCCACGATTTCACCGCGGACCCATCCGCGATTTGGACGGTCGCGGCACAGTATGCGCGCTACGGGGTGACCGCGTTCCTGCCGACCATCATCACCTCGCCGCTGGAGACGATCGCGGCCGCGCGCGAGATCGTCATGCACGCGCCCGCGGACTTCCGCGGCACGCTGCCGCTGGGCCTGCACGTCGAAGGCCCCTTCCTCAACGTCAAGAAGAAGGGCGCCCACAACCCGAACTATCTGCGGCCGCCGAGCCTCGAGGCGGTGCGCGACTGGTCGCCGGAGACCGGCGTGCGGATCGTCACCCTGGCGCCGGAGCTGCCGGGCGCGCTCGACGTGATCCGCAGCCTGGTCGGGCGCGGGGTCGTGGTGAGCGCGGGCCACACCATGGCAACCTACGACGAGGCCATCGAGGGCTTCGACGCGGGCATTCGCTACGGCACACACCTGTTCAACGCGATGCCGGCGTTCGTGCATCGCGAGCCGGGGCTGCCGGGCGCGCTCCTGGCCGACCCGCGCGTGACGGTCGGCTTTATCGCGGACGGCATCCACACACACCCGTCCGTCATCGGCGTCGTCTGGCGCGCGCTGGAGGGCCGGCGCATGAGCCTGGTGACGGATGCGATGGCCGCGCTGGGGGTGCGGGCGGATATGCCTGCACCTCAGGTGGCCTGCTGCGGCTTGAAGGTGGCCGCCAAGCCCGAAGACTGGATGGCCCTGGTGCCGGATGACGCGCCGAACGCTGCCTACCTGCGCCAGGAGCTGCGCCTGTTGCATGCCAGCTTTGCACAGGCGCCGTTGCTAGGCAGCCTGCTAGACCCAGCGCGGACCCTGAAGAACGACCTGGCGACGTCCAGCTTCGAGACCCTGCGCGAGCTGCTAGGCCGCGCGTTAGCCACCGAGCGCCCGGCCACGCTGTGGGGGCAGGCCAGTGAGTTACAGGACGATAGCTGGGACTTAGCGCTCACTGCCAAGGGCCTGCTTGATGCGGGCAGACTGCTAGATGCTCGCTACCACCATGTCATAACGAATGTGCCCTTTTTGAATCAATCCAAGTATTCGACTCAACTAAAGGACCACGTTTACGAATATTTCGATATTGCCAAAGAAAATCTCGCATCCATCTTTGCCCTGCGGATGTTCGATTTTCTTAGGGATGGCGGAACCATGGCATTCGTGGCTCCACAAAGCTGGTGGTTCCTTAAGCGATATATAAACTTCCGACATTGGTTGCTGAAGCAAAAATCGACGGGATATCTGGTTAGGCTTGGGGATAGAGCCTTTGAAGTTCAGTGCGGAGAGTTGGTTGGACTGAGTTTCTTGGAAAACAAGGCGCCCGAGCTATCAGGTTTCTACAGGTTTTTAGATGCATCTGAAGGTCGTGGGCCGCAGGACAAGGCCGCTCTCCTGAGAACGCAGCCGGACGAAGTCGTGCCCTATACGGCTGCCCTGGGAGATGGTGACTTCGCATTCCATTCAACCGTAAGAAGCATCTCAAAGAAGATTGGTGATTTCGCATCAGCACTTCAAGGGTGCGTGACCGGTGACTCTGCCTATTATCTTGGCAAGTACTGGGAGCGTCCGAGAAACTCCGGACAATGGGAGTTTCTGCAATCTACAAGTGACGAAACAAAACCGTACGGGGGCATGACGGATGTCATTTTGTGGGAGAACGAAAAGGGTGCCTTGGCACAGCTCGCTGCATTTGTGAAGGGGAGAAACCACTCCGC
>MWBF01000367.1 GCA_002068935.1 Chloroflexi bacterium ADurb.Bin325 | reverse complement strand
CAGCAATTCCAAATGTGGACGTTACGGAAGCATCCTGAGCGGAGCACGGCGGCGCTTTCGCCGTGCGTAGTCGAAGGATGCGGCGAGTTAGCCCGCTTCGGCGCCCTTCGACTGCGTTCCGGCTCAAAAAAACAGCCGGAACTCCGCTCAGGATGCCTACGCTCAAGTTTACATTTGGAATTCCTGACTCAGCCCGGTTCGGCTTGGCTCGGCGGGCCGCGACCAAGTATAATCGGGCCATGTCGCAAACCGCAAGCCGGGGTTATCTTTACCTCCTGGTCTTCACCGCCGGGCTGACCACCCTGGGCGTCGAGCTTTCCGCGTCTCGGCTGCTCGACCCCTGGTTCGGCAACTCGCAGATCGTGTGGGCCGCGATCATCGGCCTGATCCTGTTCTGCCTGGCCGCGGGATATTGGGCCGGCGGCAGGATCGCGGACCGTTCGCCCCGCCTGCTGACGCTGTTGCGGCTCGTGGCGGTCGCGGCCTTCGGCGTGGGCATCGTGCCCGGCATCTCGCGGCCGGTCCTCCAACTGGCCGGCCGGGGGCTGGCGGACTTCGACGCCGGGCTGCTGGCGGGCAGCATGGCCGCGATCCTGATCCTCTTTGCCGTGCCCGTCACGCTGCTCGGCTGCGTCAGCCCCTTTGCGGTGCGGCTCGCGCTGCGCGACATCCGCAGCAGCGGCGCAGATGCGGGCCGGCTGTACGCCATCTCCACCGGCGGCAGCATCCTGGGCAGCTTCCTGCCCGTGCTCCTGCTGATCCCCAACGTCGGGACGCGCGCGACCTTTGCGCTGCTGGCGCTGCTGTTGCTGGCCGTGACGCTGTTGGGGCTGCTGTCCGGCCGCGAGTGGCGCGATGCGCTGGCCGTCGTGCTGGCGGCCGCGGCCGTGGCATGGCTCGGCTTTCGGCCCGCCGGCCCCGTCAAGGCCGCGGACGGCCTGGTGTTCGAGACTGAGTCGGCGTTCAACTATATCCAGGTGCTCGATCTGGGCGTGGAGCGCCAGTTGCGGCTGAACGAGGGGGAGGGCATCCACTCGGTCTACCGGCCCGCGGGCGGGCTGGCCGACGGCATCTGGGACTACTTTCTGCTCGCGCCGGCGTTCAACCCGGCGGGCTACACGCCGGAGCAGGTGCGCCGCGTCGCCATCGTCGGGCTGGCCGCGGGCACGATGGCGACGCTCTTCACCGAGGCCTACGGCCCGATCCCCATCGACGGCGCGGAGCTGGATCCCGCCATCATTGAGACGGGCCGCGCCTGGTTTGCGATGGATCGGCCCAACCTGCACGCCTATGCGATGGACGGCCGGCGCTTCCTGGCCGATGCGCCCGCGCGCTACGACGTGGTGGCGGTGGATGCGTACCGCCCGCCGTACATCCCGTTCCACCTGACGACCGTCGAGTTCTTCCAGCTTGCGCGGGATCGGCTGAACGCGCAGGGCGTGGTCGCGGTCAACGTGGGGCGCACGAGCGCCGACTACAGCCTCGTGAACGCCATCGCCGCGACGATGTTGCGCGTCTTTCCGAGCGTGTATACGATGGACGAGCCGAGCGGCGACAGCGGCCTGGGCAACACCCTCGTGGTCGGCGTGAAGCAGCCCACCACGCTGGACGATCTGCGCGCCAACCTGCCCGCCTTCAGCCACCCCCTGCTGGTCGAGGTCGCGGCCCGCGCCGCGGCGCAGGCGCAGCCCGCCGCGCCGCCCCCCGCCGCGCCGGTCTTCACCGACGACCGCGCGCCCGTGGAGCAGGTGATCCACGGGCTGGTGCTGCGGTATATGTTCGGGAAATAGGCGCGGGGAGGGTCACGCGGCCCATTCGCGCAACACCCGCGCCTGGCTGTGCAGGTTCTCCTCCGGCGTCCCGTCCGGGATCTCGCACCCCGCGGCGCTGAAACAGCGGGGGCCGCCCGCGGCCAGGCACGCGTGAACCTCCGCGGCGACCTCCGCGGCCGTGGCGTCGAGCATGACCGCCACCGGGTCCTGGTTGCCGCAGGCCGCGGCGCGGCCGCCGAACGCCGCGGCCGCCTGCCCCATGTCCACCATCCAGTCCACGTCGATGATGTCCGCGCCGCTCTCGACCATGTCCGCGAGGATGCGCGTCGTGTTGCCGCAGATGTGCAGGCGGGCCAGCGCGCCCATCTCGTGGACCGCGGCAAAGATGCGCTGCTCGTAGGGCAGCGCAAACTGGCGGTAGAGGCGCGGGGAGATCTGCGATGCGATGGCGTCGCCCAGCCCGATGATGTCCGCGCCCGCGGCCACCTGCGCGCGGGCAAAGCTCACCGCGATCTCGACGCAGAACTCCAGCAGCTCCGTGACCCATTCGGGCCGGTCGACCAGGTCCAGCAGGAGCACGCCGACGCCTCGCAGATCCGCGGCCTCGGCCAGCGCGCCCTCCACCCAGCCCATGATCGGCACGCGGCCGCCGGCGCGCTCGCGGAACAGGCGCAGGGCCGCGAGCCGGTCGCTCATCCGGCGGCCCGCCTCCGGCGCGACGGGCCGCAGCATGGCAAGATCCGCCGGGTCGCGCAGCAGGGGCGTCGTGGCAAGCGGCAGGCTGTCGTCGGGGAAGACCACGTGCAGCCCGAGATCCGCGGCCTCGCGGTACGGGTCGGAGATGGCCTGGAGGATGTCGATGTCAAAGGCCTCCTGCACCGCAAAGTTGGCGTCGCACAGCACGCGGTAATCCTGGTAGTAGCGGCTCAACGGCTGGCCGATGTAGTGGGCGGCAAACTGCATGAAGATGTTGAAGTTGGGGATGCGATCGACTGGCTGGCCCGCCAGCCGGGCGGTCATGCGTTCGAAGGGGTTCATCACGGCTCCTGGGTCGCCGTTGTAGGCGTCAGAAAACAGATTATGCCGGCAGCCACGCCGTCCGCCAGCCGCCCCGGCTCGTCCACGAGGAGCGCCCGATCCGTGCCCAGAAAGCCCAGCTCGATGATGGCCGCGGGGGTGCCGGGCGCGAGCTTGCGGAAGGCGTGATATTCGGTCATGTCGCGGGTGATGGTGGAGGGGTGGCGCGGCAGGCCGCTGGCAGCCTCGTATTCGTCCCACAGACACGCGGCCAGCCGCTGCGAGGCCGCGCTGCCGTCGGCCGGCGCGGCGACCTTGAACCCGCTGAACGCGGCCTGGCACGAGTCGGTGTGGATGGAGACGAACGCATCGGCGCGGTAGAAGAACAGCCGAGAGTCCATCTCGTCCAAGATCTCCACGCGCATCCCCTGGTTGCGCAGCCGGGCGGCGGTCAGCTCCGCGATGCGCGTGTTGACCTCGACCTCGGTCAGCCCGTCGGCGCAGGCGGTGCCGGAGTCGTTGCCCCGGTGGCCGGCGATCAGCCCGACGCGCAGGCCGCCCGTGGGCCCGGCCGCGGAGAACAGGAATTGCAGCCATGCCGGCCCGTGGCCGGCGCGCGTGACCTGCTCCGCCGACCAAACCGAAGCAATGATCGCCAGGCCGAGGATCAGCAGCAGGGCGCGACGCGCGCGCTGGACGGTTTTACGGCGCATAAGGTTGTCCGCATGATACCCGCAAGCCGATGTTTGCGCAATAAGGCATTCCAAATGTCGAC
>MWBF01000366.1 GCA_002068935.1 Chloroflexi bacterium ADurb.Bin325 | reverse complement strand
GCTCCCCAGCGCCGATGGTAGTTGGAACGCAAGTCCCTGCGAGAGTAGGTCATCGCCAACAGATCTGATAAAGAAATCATGCAGCGGCGACCCCTGTACAACAGGCGGTCGCCGTCTTGCTTTAAGCCCCCGCGCATGCTATACTCCCGGCTGTGGGTTGTCGGTCACGTGTTGGGCTGTGGATTGCGATGCGGCGTGGGTTATATGGCAGTTTGATCTTGACCAGGAGGCCCCCAACCGGTCTGCCGTGGTCTTTTTTGTTATCCCTGGCGCGCCAGCGCGCGGGGGCGCGGGTCGGCTGCCTCAGCAGGAGTTACCCTTTTGGAACCTGGTAGTAGTAGTGACTTAGTGAGCCTGCTGCCGTTGATCGGCATGGTGGGCGGCGGGATCCTCCTCGTCGCCTTTACGGCAGCAGCAGAGATGGCTTTTGCTTCGGTCAATCGGGCGCAGTTGCGCCAGGATCTCGCGCAGCGGGGCCGACGCGAACAGATCGCCGGCCAGCTCCTGGGCGAGCCGGTCCGCCTGCTGTCCACCCTGCTCCTCATCAAACTGGCCGGCAAGATCCTGGCGATCGCCGGCGTCACCCTGTTGGTCATCCGTCTCGGGCTGACGCCAGCCCTGGCCTGGTGGCTGCTCGGCGCCGCCGCCCTGCTCGTGCTGGCGCAACTGCTCCCGCGCGCCTGGGTCATCGGCAGCCAGGCCCGCAGCGCGATCATCCTGGCCCCCGTCGTCAGCGGGCTGGCGGTGCTCCTCACGCCCCTCACCGCGCTCATGCGGCGCATCGGCCAGGGCGCAGTCCAGACCGGCGTCGCGGCGGAGAGCATCTTCCTGAGCGAGGACGGCCTCCGTTTCCTCCTGAACGTCTCCGACGAGGAGACCATCATCGAGGACGAGGAGAAGGAGATGATCGCCTCGATCTTTGCGTTCAGCGACAAGCTGGTGCGCGAGGTCATGGTCCCGCGCATCGACGTGACCGGCGTCGAGCTGAGCGCGCCCATGATCGAGGCGCTGGACGTCATCCTCAAGGCCGGCCATTCGCGCCTGCCCGCCTACAACGACTCGGTGGACAACGTCGCCGGCATCCTGTATGCCAAGGATCTGCTGCGCTATCTGCGCGACGGCCGCACCGACGTGCCGCTCAGCAAGATCGTGCGGCCGGCCTACTTCATCCCCGAATCGAAGAAGGTGGACGAACTGCTGCAAGAGCTCCAGCAGCGCAAGGTCCACATGGCCGTCGTCGTCGATGAATACGGCGGCACCGCGGGCATCGTCACGATCGAGGATCTGCTGGAGGAGATCGTCGGCGAAATCCAGGACGAGTTCGACGCCGAGGAGCCGACCATCGAGCCGATCAACGACCACGAGTATCTGTTCGATGCGCGCGTCCCGCTGGACGAGGTCACGAAGCTGCTGGCCGTGGAGCTGCCCAGCGAGGGCGGCGATACCCTCGGCGGCTTCATCTACAGCCAGTTGGGCAAGGTTCCCGCGGTGGGCGACCGCATCAAGTATCAGGCCGCGACCTTCGAGGTCCTCTCGGTGGCGGGCCGGCGCATCAAGCAGGTGCGCGCGGTCGTCAGCCCGCCGGACGAGCCGCCGAACGGCAGCCGCTCGCTGAACCGGCCCGAGACCGAGGCCGGCAACCCAGCGGCAGGCTTTCTGACCTTCCTGAGCCTGCATCTGTAACCCATCGTCAGGAGCATCCGTGGAAAATCTCGAACAGTTGATCGCGGCCGCGCACGCGATGCGCGGCCGCGCCTATGCGCCATATTCGAACTTCACGGTCGGCGCGGCCCTGCTGGCCGCCGACGGCGCGATCTATACCGGCTGCAACGTGGAGAACGCCTGCTTCAACCTGGGCATCTGCGCCGAGCGCAACGCGGTCTTTCATGCGGTCGCCAGCGGCGCGCGCGAGTTCGTGGTCATCGTCGTCGCGACCGAGAACGGCGTCTCCCCGTGCGGCGGCTGCCGGCAGGTGCTCTCCGAGTTCAGCCCACAGATGACCGTGATTATGGTGGATGCAGCCGGCCACATGCGCCAGGCGACCGTCGCTGAACTGCTGCCCGACGCGTTCGAGCCGGCCCAGCTCAACCCGTGACGCGCTGGAACCTGCCGCCGCTGGCGAAGGTGTACGAGGCGCTGAGCGCGGTCGCGGATGGTCGCGTGGAGCCTTGAACGGCTCAGCGGGGGACGGGTGACGTGTCGTCGAGCAGTATGGATTCCGAAAACACGGGCCAGGGCCGTCGCCAGCGGCTCTACCGCCTCTCCGCGCTCATCTTGCGCCGCCGCGACATGGGCGAGGCGGACCGCCTGCTGACCGTCTTCGGCCGCGACCGGGGCAAGCTGACCCTGCTGGCAAAGGGCGTGCGCCGCCAGGCCAGCCGCAAGGCCGGCCACCTCGAACCGTTCACCTACGCCGAGCTGCTCATCGCTAAGGGCAAGAGCCTCGACCTGGTCACCCAGGCCGAGACCATCGAGCCGCACCGCCGCGTGCGCGAGGATCTGTGGCGCAGCAGTTGGGCCTATTATGTCGTGGAGCTGGCCGACGCCTTCACGCAGGAGGCCGACCCCAACGACCTGCTCTTCGACCTGCTGCTGGCGACGCTGGGCCGGCTGGACGACCTCTCGGCCGACCCCGCGCTGGCCGTGCGCTATTACGAGCTACACCTGCTGGCGCTGGCCGGCTATCAGCCGCAGTTGTTCCGCTGCGTCCAGTGCAACGAGCTGCTCAAGCCCGAGGTCAACTTCATGAGCCTGGACAGCGGCGGCTGTCTCTGTCCCCGGCACGGCGCCAGCCGGGGCGATACGATCGCCCTGTCGCTGCCGCTGCTCAAGGTGTTGCGCTATCTGCAATCACGGGAATGGGCCGAGGTCGCGCGGCTGCGCCTCAGCCCCGAGGTCAGCCGCCAGCTAGAGGCGCTCCTGGCGCGCTACATCGTCTACCACCTCGAACGCAGCCTGCGTTCCCCGGCCTTCCTGGAGAAGCTGCGCAAGGTCGTGGCCGAGACGCCGCGAGAAGTCGCGGCGCAACAGATGGAGTAACGATGCACATCCGCGAATATCAGCAATGGCTCGAGGCCTGGGACAGGGCGCGCGGCTGGGAGCGCATCCTGCCCTCGCACACGCTGATCCACGCGCAGGAGGAGCTGGGCGAGGTCGCGCGGCTGATCCTGCAATGGGAGGGCTACAAGGAGGCGGACAGCCCGGAGCAACTGCACGCGGAGCTGGAGGAGGAGCTTTCGGACGTCTTCGTCTTCCTGTTCAAGCTCGCCTACCAGACCGGCGTGGACGTCGAGGCCGCGCTCGCCCGCGGGCAGGCCAAGGCCAACGGCCGCTTCGACGACCTGGCCGAGGCGAACGAGATGGCGACGCGGTATTATGTCCGCCAGGCCGAGAACCTGGCCCGCATGCTGGGGCAGCCCGCGCCGGACGACTTCAAAAGTACAAGCGCATAAGGGCAGCCTGAGCGGAAGGGGGCGCGGCCCCCATCCCCCGACCCCTTCCCCCGTCCCGACAGGGGAAGGGGAGACGCCTCCCGCGCAGCCCTGCTCTGGCCGGTCTCCGACCGAGCCAGGGGGCACGGTCAGAGACCGGCC
>MWBF01000365.1 GCA_002068935.1 Chloroflexi bacterium ADurb.Bin325 | reverse complement strand
GGCATCGACGGGCCATCCATCGAGCCGTTCGGCTCGCCGGGCCATCGCGTCCATCGCACGCTGCTGCCCGCCGGCGTCATCCTGCTGGAGGGCGTCCGGCTGGCCGCGGTCGCGCCCGGCCCCTACGAGCTGGTCTGCCTGCCGCTCTCCATCGAGCGGGGCGACGGCGCGCCCGCGCGCGCGGTGTTGATCCGGGATTCAAAAGATTGAAGATGGAAGATTGAAGACGGAAGATTGCTCGTTGGCCGGCGTCTTTGCGCCGATCGTGACGCCGTTTCGCCCCGCGGACGGCGCGGTCGATCTGCCCTGGCTGCGCCAGCACATCGCGTATCTGGCCGCGCACGGCTGCGCGGGCGTCGTCCCCTGCGGCACGAACGGCGAGGCCGCCTCGCTGAGCGTCGAGGAGCGGATGCAGGTCACGGAGGCCGCGCTGGCCGCCGCGCGGGCGCACGGCCTGGCGGCCATCGTCGGCACGGGCGCGAGCGCGCTGCCGGATGCCATCGCGCTGACCCGCCACGCCTTTGCGCAGGGCGCGGACGCGGTGCTGGTGATGCCGCCGTTCTACTTCAAGAAGCCGCCCGAGGCCGGCGTCGTCGCCTGGTTTCGCCGCCTCTGCGACGCCGCGACGCCGCCGGGCGGCCGCGTGCTGCTCTACCACATCCCGCAGACCACGGACGTGCCCATCAGCGACGGCGTGCTGGATGCGCTGCTCGCCAGCCACGGCGAGGTCATCTACGGGCTGAAGGACTCGACCGGCGACCCGGCCCAACTGGCCCACTTCCGGGCCGCGTATCCGCAACTGGCGTATTACGCGGGCAACGATCATCGGGTCGGCGAGGGGTGCGCGGCGGGCGGCGCGGGCTCGATCACCGCGGGCGCAAACGTGTTCCCCGACCTCGTGAAGGCCGCGCAGGAGGCGGCGTGGGCCGGCCGCGCGGCCGGGCAGGCCCAGGCCACCCTGAGCGACGCGCGGCGTCTGCTCGACTCTTTCCCGTTGCAGCCGGCGACCAAGGCGGCGCTGACCGAGGCGGCCGGGCTGCCCGAGACCGCGGTCCGCCCGCCCCAGGTCGAGCTGACCGCGGAACAACGCGCCGAACTGCGCGGCGAATTGCGCGCCCGGCTGCCCGGCTGGCGCTCGAACAGGAGATCGACCGCATGACCCTACCCACCATGCCCAGCTCGCCCGAATTCCTCACCTGGCAGGACGTGGACAAGCTGATCGATTATCTGCTGCCTCAGTTGCGCGGCCCCTACGACGCGCTGCTCATGATCACGCGCGGGGGGCTGGTGCCCGGCGGCCTGATTGCGCAGGCGCTGGAGATGAACTATGTCCTGACGGCCGCGGTGCAGTTCCCCGAGGCCGGCCAGGCGCGCCTGGCGTGGCCAAACTTCCTCCAGTTCCCCGAAGATAAGCTGTTGCGCGGCCGGCGGGTGCTCGTCGTGGATGATATCTGGGCCAACGGCCGCACCATCACCACGGTCAAGGGCCGCATCGTTGCCGCGGGCGGCACGCCGGAGGCCGCGGTGCTGCACTACAAGCCCGGCACAAGCCTCTTCCGCAGCGGCCCCGACTATTATGCGGCCGTCACCGACCGCTTCATCGTCTACCCTTGGGAGATCCAGCGCGGCCCCGACCGGCTCGATGAGACCGTGCCGCAGATGAACTGAGACGCGAGCTCCGGCTGCTTCGTACCGCTTTTCTCACATGCGGAACCTATCTCGTGCATGGGACGTCATATCTCCCGGTTACACGAGAAACAGGAGGTTCCGCATGTCTGTTCGTTCCAAATCTTTGTTCACCCTGGTCGCGCTGCTCGTCGTCGGCGCGCTGGCGGTCATGGCCTTTGCGCTCAACGTGCAGGCCGCGCCGGCCCGACAGGACGCGACCGCGACTCCGTCGGCCGCAGAGCTGCCCCCGGCCTTCGACGCGGCTGCCTTCAACCCGGCCCGCACGATCACCGTCGTCGGCCGCGGCGAGGTCAAGGTCCAGCCGGACATCGCGACCACCACCGTCGGCGTAGATGTGCAGGCCGGCACGGTGGAAGCCGCGGTGGCCCAGGCGCAGGCCCGCATGGACGCTGTCCTCGATGCCTTGAAGGGCCTCGGGATCGCGAGCGCCGATATCCAGACCAGCAACTTTTCGATCAACTTCGAGCGCAGCATGGGCGTCGAGCCGGTGGCCAGCACGGATCAGCCTGAGTCGGGCGAGTTCAAGCCGGTCCCCGGGTTCTACCGGGTCAGCAACATGGTGACGGTGACGATCCGCGACCTCGACCGTGTTAGCGAGGTGTTGGACACTGCGGTGAAGTCCGGCGCAAACAACATCTGGGGCCTCTCGTTCGGTCTGGATGACACGGATGCGCTGGAGGTCCAGGCCCGCGCGGCCGCGATCCGCGATGCGCGCGAGCGCGCCGAGTCGCTGGCCGAGCTGAACGGGGTCGTGGCCGGCGGCGTGGTCTCGATCAGCGAGATCATCGGCAACCAGAATAGCCCGCTCTACATGGCGGCCGAGGGTCGCGGCGGCGGCGGCATGCCGGCGCAGCCGGGCGAGGTCACGTTCAGCACGCAGATCCAGGTCATCTATGCTATCGAGTCAAGCGCCAGATAGCGACCGGCCGCGCTGACCGGGAGGGGGGCCTATCGAAGCCCCCCTTTTTTGTGTTCTGTGGTAGAATCCCCAGGATCGATCCCTCGTCCGACCGTGACGGAGATGGCATGGCTCCCCGATATCGCGCGCGTTCGCTGCTGAGTGTCCTTTGCGGCCTGGCCCTGCTGGCCCTGGCGGCCGGCCCGCGCGCGGCCGGCGGCCAGTCGATCCCCGCGCGCTGGCAGCCGCTCGGCGGGCCGGCCGGCCGCATCAGCCACCTGGCCGGCGCAGCCGACGGCCGCACGCTCTATGCCGTCAGCGTGACCGGCGTCAATCGTGGGGAAGACCAGGCTCAGTGGCGCGAGCGCGGCGCGCTGGCCCGCGCGGACGCTCTCTATCTGAGCCGCGACGGCGGACAGACCTGGCAGCCGGTCACGAATGACCTGCCGCCCGGCCCGATCGTGGCGCTGCATGTCGAGCCGGACGGCGACACCGTCTACGTCGCGCTCAACGCGGCCGGCGCGGGCCAGGTCGCGCACAGCGGGCTGTGGCGCAGCCGGGATCGCGGCCTGCACTGGGAGCAGATCCGGCTGGGCCGCGACGACCTGCTCATCCGCACGATTGCCCGCAGCCCGAACGGCCCGCACCTGTTCCTGGCCGCGGCGGAGGCCGGCCCCGAGCCGCGCAGCTACGTCTATCGGCTGACAGACGGCGACAGCGCCTGGCGCGCGTTCGATGCGCCGCCGGGCCGCGCCCTGGCCGAGCTTGTCGTCCATCCGACGCAGCCCAACACCCTCTATCTGGCCGCGGTCGACGGCGGCATCCTGGTCAGCGGCGACGCGGGCGCGTCGTGGCGGCTGGTCAGCGCGGGCGGCGAGGCAGCCGGCCCCGGCCGGGTCGCGTTTGCGCCGGACGGCGGCGGCGCGGGCCTGCTGGCCCGGCGGCAGGGCGGCGCGGGCATGGCCCGCCTGACCCTGGAACGCAGCGCCGACGGCGGGCTGACCTGGCA
>MWBF01000364.1 GCA_002068935.1 Chloroflexi bacterium ADurb.Bin325 | reverse complement strand
GCCAGCGCCAGCTCGCGGCCCGCCTCGGCCAGGATGTCTCGCGCGACCGCGTCGCCCTGCTCCGCCGCGGCGTGGACGAGCGCCGCGAGCGCCGCGACCTCCGCCGGCCCCATGCCCGTGCGATAGACCTGCCCCACCAGATCCGGCGGCGCGGCCAGGTCCCAATGGCGCAACACCGCGTCGGCCAGCGCGGTGGGCCGCCCGCGGCCGTCGTATGCCCGCATGACCGCCTGCAACGCGGCCTGCCCCACCGCATACCCGCTCCCCTCGTCGCCCATGACGTGGCCCCAGCCGCCCGCCCGCGCCAGCCGGCCGTCCGCCGCCTGTCCGTAGACGATCGAGCCGGTCCCGGCGATCAGCGCCACGCCCACGCCCTCCGGCGTGCCCGCGGCCAGCGCAAGCTGCGCATCGTTCACCACGCTGACCGGCGCGCCGGGCCAGGCCGTCCGCGCCCAGCCCAGGTAGAGCGTCTGATCCTCGGGCCGATCCGACCCCGCGATGCCCATGCACAGGGCCGCGACCGGCTGCATGGGCGCGCCGGCCGCGGCAAAGGCCCCCGCGATGGCGTCGGACAGCGCCTGCGCGGCCGCGGGAAAGCCGACGCTCTGATAGTTGGCGCAGCCGGAGTAGCCGCGGCCCAGGATCGCGCCGCGCGCATCCGCCAGCAGCGCCAGCGTCTTGCTGCCGCCGCCGTCGATGCCGATGAGAAGGCGGGGATCGCTCATATGCTGTTCCAAAAGGCTCACGTCCTCGCGGCGTCAAGCCACGGCGCGGCCCGGCGTGATGCTGCCGAGGATCACCGGCCGCTGTGCGCCCGTCGCCGCGGGCAGGTTGCCGGGGCGGCTGTGCCACGTCTCGTAGGCGAGCACGGCAAACGCAACCGCCTCCTTCGCTTCGACCGGCAGGCCGAGCTCGTCAGAGGTCATCACGCGCGGGGCCGGTCGCGCGGCGGCCGCCCTCGCGAGCGCGGTCGCGAGCCGCGCCATCAGCACCGGGTTGCGCGCGCCGCCGCCGCTGACGATGACCTCGTCCGGCCAGGCGGGCAGGAAATCGCGGTAGGCCGCGGCGATCGAACGCGCGGTCAGCTCGGTCAGCGTAGCCGCGCTGTCCTCGCCGCTCAGGCCGCGAGCGCGGGCGCGCGCCCACACCTCCGCGCCGTACTGTCGGCCGAACAGCTCGCGGCCCGTCGTCTTGGGCGGCGGGCGGAGATAGTACGGGTGGGCCAGCAGCTCCGCCAGGAGCTCCTCGTCGACGCGGCCCGCGGCCGCGAGCGCGCCGTCGCGGTCATAGTCCAGCGCGCCGCCGGTCGCGCGCTGCGCGGCGTCGTCGATCAACATGTTGCCGGGGCCGGTGTCGAACGCAAACGCGGCCTCGATCCCGCCCGGTGGCGCATAGGTCACGTTGGCGATGCCGCCGATATTCTGCAACGCACGGCGCAGCCGCGGATGGCCGAACAGCAGCGCATCCACGCGGGCGACCAAGGGCGCGCCCTGCCCGCCCGCGGCCATGTCGCGCGTGCGGAAGTTGCTGATCGTCGTGACGCCCGTCAGCTCCGCGATGACCGCGGGCTCGCCGATCTGTAGCGTGGACGCGGCGGGGCCGTCCGGGATATGCCAGACGGTCTGGCCGTGGCTGCCGATCAGCGCGACCTGCGCCGGGGCCAGCCCGGCCGCGGCGATAGCCGCGAGCGCGGCCGCGGCGAACGCGCGGCCCAGCGCAAAGTTCAGCGCGCACAGCCGCGCCACGTCGCCCGTCTCCGGGCGGAAGCAGGCAAAGATCTCGGCGCGCAGCGCGGGCGGATGCGGGCTGTGGACATGCGCGAGCAGCTCCCATTCCAGCACGGGCGGCGCGCCCGCCAGCCGCACCACCGCGGCGTCCACTCCGTCCGCAGACGTGCCCGACATCAACCCGACGACGATCATCGCTCATCCCTGCCGTGTGTTCTCTGTGTGCTCGGTGGCTGATCCGTCATCGCATATCCACGGCCTCCACGATCGCCCGGTGTAGCGCCACGCGGAAGGCCAGGATGCCCGCGGCGTCCCGCCCGTAGTAGACCCGGTTCGTCATGACGGCCACGACCAGGTCGCGCGTCGGGTCGATCCACAGCGAGGTCCCGGTGAACCCGGTGTGGCCGAACGCGGCCGGCCCGAATGCATTGCCGCTCGCCTCGGGATCCGGCGACCAGAGCGCAAACCCCAGCCCGCGGCGCACATCGCCGTCCTGCGCGTGCAGCCGCGTCATCTCCGCGACGGTGGACGGCCGAAGCACGGGCTGGCCGCCGTCCAGGTACATCTGGCCGAGCCGCGCCGTATCGCCCGCGGTGCTGAACAGCCCCGCATGGCCCGCGACCCCGCCCAGCCCGGCCGCGTTCTCGTCGTGCACCTCGCCGACGATCCGCCGCCCGCGCCAGCGGCACACCTCGGTCGCCGCGCAAGCAGGCGCCGCGGCCCGCGCATCCGCAGCTCGGCCGATGGGCAGGAACCGCGTATGGCGCAGGCCGAGCGGCTCGCAGACCAGCCGCGCGATGGCCGCGTCGAGCGGCTGGCCGGCCAGTCGCTCGACGCTGAGGCCGAGCAGGATCAGGCCGATATCGCTGTAGACCACCCGGCCGCCGACCGGATAGGAAAAGAAGGTGTCGAGCGCCATCCGGCGGGCCATATCCGGCGTCGGCTCGCGGTAGAGGGGCCGCCACGCGGGCAGCCCGGAGGTGTGCGCGAGCAGATGGCGGAACGTGACCGTGCCCGCGTCGACCTCCGCGGCGGCCTCCGCGGCGACCTGCACCCACCGGCCCGGCGCAAGCGGATCCTCGTAGGGCCGGATCGGCCGCACGCCGGCGAACTCCGGCAGGACGGCCTGCACCGGCTGATCCAGCCCCACGCGGCCCGCCTCGACGAGGGCCATGAACGCGGTCACGGTGAACAGCTTGGTGACGGAGGCCAGATCGAACAGCGTGTCGTCGGCCACGGGATGCCGCCGCGCCTCCGGGTCCAGCCAGCCGTAGCTGGCCGAGAGACGCGGCTGCCCGGCCTGCAACACGACGATCTGCGCTGCGGGGAACACGCGATCCAGCGCCGCGCGCGCCACCGCGTCAGCCGCAGAGAAGTCAGATAGCATGCGGCCTCACCCCCTGCCCCGGAGCGGGGCGCGCTCCGTCAGCCGTCTGCCAGCGTCTTCATCAGCATCGCGTACTCGCGATACTGCCGGAAGCCGAACTTGCCGTAGAAGTCGAGCAGGCCGGTCCAGTCGATCACGCAGCCGGCGGTCCCGCGGTCGCGCAGATAGCACAGCCCGCCATCGAGCAGCAGCCCGCCCCAGCCCTTGCCGCGCTGCCGCTCGCTGACGCCGATGGAGCCGAGCTGGCCCCAGGGCCGCGGCAGCCGCGCGGGGAAGAAGCGATCCAGCGGCCGGATGGAGTCCTCGAACGTGAGCTGGCACGAGCCCTCCACCCCGTCCGGCGTCCAGAGCAGCACGAAGTCGCCGATCGCGCCGCCGTCGTTCAGGAACTCCTCGGCCTCGTACCGCCAGCGGCCGGGGAACTCGCGGCGCAGATACGCGAGCAGGGCCTCCTCGTCGCCCGGCCGCGCGGGCGCGACCCGCGGCTCGCCGGGG
>MWBF01000363.1 GCA_002068935.1 Chloroflexi bacterium ADurb.Bin325 | reverse complement strand
GGCTCATATAGCGCAGCACCGCCAGCGCATGCTCGGCCTGCATCCCGCGCACCTGGTCGATGACCCAACGCGTCTTCTGCGGGGAAATCCCCACATACTTGGTGATCGCCCGAACTTCCATCATCTCACCTCGCGGATCGCTTCTCGGTGCGCACATGGCCGCGGAAGAACCGCGTCGGCGCAAACTCGCCCAGCCGATGCCCCACCATGTTCTCAGCGATGTAGATGGGGACATGGCGGCGACCGTCGTGGATCGCGATCGTGTGGCCGACCATCTGCGGGAAGACCGTCGAGGCGCGCGACCAGGTCTTGATGACCGCCTTCTTGCCGGTGCGGTTCATCGCTTCCACCTTCTTCAGCAGCTTGGCCTGTACGAACGGGCCCTTTTTAAGTGATCGTGACATCCGTCATTCCCCCATTACTTCTTGCCGCGGCGGCGGACGATGAACTTCTGCGTGCGCTTGTTCTGGCGCGTCTTGAGGCCGCGGGCTGGCTTGCCCCACGGCGTCTTCGGCCCCGGCATGCCCACCGCCGAGCGGCCCTCGCCGCCGCCGTGCGGGTGCGACCGCGGATCCATGGCCGTGCCGCGGACGGACGGCCGAATGCCGAGCCAGCGCTTGCGGCCCGCCTTGCCCAGGTTGATGTTGGCGTGATCCGTGTTGCCGACCTGCCCGACCGTCGCCAGGCACTCGATGCGCACCCGGCGCACCTCGCCGCTCGGCAACCGCACCTGGGCGTAATCGCCTTCCTTCGCCATCAACTGCGCACCCACGCCGGCCGAGCGCGCGATCTGGCCGCCCTTGCCCGGCTCCAGCTCGACATTGTGCACCACCGTGCCCAGCGGGATGTTGCGCAGCGGCAGCGTATTGCCCACCCGCACCTCGGCCTCCGCGCCCGACATCACCTGGCTGTCCACCTTGAGGCCCACCGGCGCAAGGATGTAGCGCTTCTCGCCGTCGGCATAGACCAGCAACGCGATGCGCGACGAGCGGTTCGGGTCGTATTCGATCGAGGCCACGCGCGCGGGGACGCCGTGCTTGTCGCGGCGGAAATCGATCACCCGATAGCGGCGCTTGTGCCCGCCGCCCTGATGGCGCACGGTGACGCGGCCGGTGTTGTTGCGGCCCGCGCGCTCGCGCAGCGGCCGCAGCAGCGAGCGTTCCGGCGTCGCGCGCGTGATGTCGTCGAACGTCGAGACGCTCATGCCGCGTCGCCCCGGCGACGTGGGCTTATAGATCTTGATTGCCATGCCCTGACTCCTGATTGGCAAACTGACCGGTTTGGCGACCGGCGCAGGCGATACTGTTGCCGTTCTAGCCGCCTGCTTTGCGATTGAAGATTACAGATTACAGATTGAAGATTCGCGGCCCGCTAATCATGCCGCGCATCTTCAATCTTCCATCTTCAATCTTCGATCATCAATCGCTTACACGCCCTCGAAGAACTCGATCGAGTTCCCCGGGGCCAGCGTGACGATGGCCTTCTTATAGCCCGGCTTCTTGGTGACGATCACCCGGCCGTAGCGGCCCTTCTTCGGCGGGATGTTGATGATGTTGACCTCCGTCACCGTGACGTTGAAGGCCGTCTCCACCGCATCCTTCACCTGCATCTTGTTCGCCCGGCCATCCACCACGAAGCTGTACTGCCGGTCATGCTCGATCTGCAGGCTGCTCTTTTCCGAGATCAACGGCCGCCTGAGTATGTCGTAGACGTGCATGTGTTATCCTCCGCTCAGCCCAGGATGCCCTGGATGACATCCAACGCGTCCTGCGGGATGATCACATAGTCGTAGTTCAGCAGATCGCGAATGTTCAGATAGCTGGCCCGCAGCAGCTTCACGTCCGGCAGGTTGTTCGCCGACCGCTCGACATTGTCGTTGGCGTCAGCCATCAGGATCAGGGCGGTGGAATCCACGGTCAGGTCTTGCAGCATGGCGCGCATGAGCCGGGTCTTCGGCTCCGCCAGCGTCAGCTCGTCCAGGACCAGCACCTTATCGTCGGCGACCTTGACGGAGAGGGCCGAGCACAGCGCGGCCCGGCGCATCTTGCGCGGCATGGCCTGCTCGTACGAGCGCGGCGTGGGCCCGAAAATAATGCCGCCGCCGCGCCACTGCGCGGCCCGGGTCGAACCCTGGCGCGCCCGGCCGGTGCCCTTCTGCTTCCACGGCTTGCGGCCGCCGCCGGCGACCTCGCTCCGGCCCTTGACCTTATGCGTGCCCAGACGGGCATTTGCCAGTTGGCGGACCAGGGCCTGGTGCATCAATGGCTTGTTCACCGGCGCAGCGAAGATGGTGTCAGCGAGCTCGACCTGGCCGACCTCTTCGCCCGCCATGTTCTTGATTGGCACTAACATTGTCACTACCCCTGTTTCCGCGCTTCGGTGATCAACACCAGGCCGCCCCGCGCCCCCGGCACCGCGCCGCGCACCGCCAGCATGTTCCGCTCGGGATCCACCAGCTCGACGCGCAAATTGGCCACCGTGACCGGCGCCGCGCCCATGTGCCCGGCCATGCGCTTCCCCTTGTAGATGCGGCCGGGCGTCGTGCCCGCGCTGCTCGAACCGGGCGCGCGCAGCCGATCCGACTGGCCGTGCGTGCGCGGGCCGCCGCGGAAGCCATGTCGCTTCACGCCGCCCTGGAAGCCCCGGCCCTTGGAGATGCCCTTGACATCGACCCGCTCGCCCGCGGCGAAGACGTCCGCCTGGAGCTTCTGCCCCACGGTGTAATGCTCG
Organism: Chloroflexi bacterium ADurb.Bin325; assembly: GCA_002068935.1. Classification (GTDB taxonomy): domain Bacteria; phylum Chloroflexota; class Anaerolineae; order CG2-30-64-16; family CG2-30-64-16; genus MWBF01. The sequence goes on along the minus strand of MWBF01000363.1, from coordinate 884 downwards.
ATATCGCGCAGGCGCAGCTCGCGCAGGATGCGCAGCATCGGCAGGCCGCTGGGCTGGCCGGACGCGCCGCGGCGGCGCAGATGGCCGATCTCGCCCTTGGTCAGACGCCTCGGCTTGACCTCTTCGAAGCCCAACTGGATGGCCGTGTAGCCGTCCCGCGCCGCGGTCTTGATCTGCGTGACGTAACAGGGGCCGGCCTCGATGACCGTCACCGGCACGACGATGCCGTTTGCAGTGAGCAACTGGGTCATGCCCACCTTACGGCCCAGGATACCCTTCATGTGTCCTCCCCGGGACTGTCGTGACCGCCGAGGAAGGCGGCCGCATCATCCCACGCCAATTGAAGATCTAAACGGAAGATGGAAGATCGCAGCCGCTTTCTTCGATCTCCGATTTGCAATCTGCAATCGTTAGAGCTTGATCTCGATGTCCACGCCCGCCGGCAGATCGAGCTTCGTCAGGTTCTCGATCGTCTTGGGCCCGGGCTCGAGCACGTCGATCAGACGCTTGTGCGTCCGAATCTCGAACTGCTCGCGGCTGTCCTTGTCGATAAAGGGCGAGCGGTTCACCGTGAACTTCTCGATGCGGGTCGGCAGGGGCACGGGGCCAACCACATTGGCGCCGGTCCGCTCGGCTGCATCGACAATTCTGCGCACGGAGTCATCGAGAATTCGGTGATCGAACGCCTTGAGCCGGATGCGAATGCGATTTTTTGCCATCATGCCTCCAGGCACAGGTTTAGCCACAGAGGCCCGGAGCGCTCAGAGCCAACGACTCTGCCGTCTCCGGGTCCTCTGCGGCGACAGACACTATTCGATGATCTTGGTGATGACGCCCGCGCCCACCGTGCGCCCGCCCTCGCGAATCGCAAAGTGCGAACCCAC
>MWBF01000362.1 GCA_002068935.1 Chloroflexi bacterium ADurb.Bin325 | reverse complement strand
GGGGCCATACCCAGCCCCCATCCCCCAACCCCTTCCCCCGTCGGGACGGGGGAAGGGGGACGCCTCCCCCGGGGGAGGGCCGGGGTGGGGGCCGCGTCGATCCAACCGCGGAATCCTGGACAACTTGACGAAACCAGCGCGCACGGGTATCATCGCGCCGTGATGTGACATGCTGAATATATTTACGCCGCTCGTGCGGCCCTATCTATCCGGCTCGGGTACCGGGCCGCAGGCTGCCTGGGCATCCGCCGGGGCGTCCTGCGGCCAGTTTGCGCGGCGCCGGGACCGACCGCTGCTATAGGAGCAGCCGAACGCGCTTATCGCTTGATGGGTGCGTCGCCAATCGCTGGATTCGCAAACCGGCCTTCTCGTAAGCGCCGGTTTTTCGTTTTTCGAGAGGTAATCCCATGTCTACAGCCAATCCCCTGTCGTTCCAGGATGTCATCATGGCGCTGCAGCGCTACTGGGCGGACCAGGGCTGTCTGATCTGGCAGCCCTACAGCGAGAAGGTCGGCGCGGGCACCGGCAATCCGGCGACCGTGCTGCGCGTGCTGGGGCCGGAGCCCTGGCGCGTGGCCTACGTGGAGCCGAGCTACCGCCCCGATGACGGCCGCTATGCCGAAAACCCCAACCGGATGCAGATGCACACGCAGTATCAGGTCATCCTCAAGCCGACGCCCGCCAACGCGCAGGAGCTCTATCTGCGCAGCCTCGAGGCCATCGGCATCGACCGCGACCAGCACGACATCCGCTTCGTCGAGGACAACTGGGAATCGCCCGCGCTCGGCGCGTGGGGCCTGGGCTGGGAGGTCTGGCTCGATGGGCTGGAGATCTCGCAGTATACCTACTTCCAGCAGGCCGGCGGCTATCCGCTGGACCCGGTCTCGGTCGAGTATACCTACGGGCTGGAACGCATCGTGATGTACCTGCAAGGGGTGAAGGAGGTCTGGCAGATCGACTGGGACGGCCAGCGCACCTACGGCGATGTGCTGAAGCAGACGGAGATCGAGCACTGCAAGTATGACTTCGAGGTCGCCGACGTGGGCCGGCTGAAGCAACTGTATGACCTGTTCGAGGCCGAGGCCAGGAACGCGCTGGCGCACCGGCTCGTCATCCCGGCCCATGATTATGTCTTGCGCTGCTCGCACACCTTCAACCTGCTCGACGCGCGCGGGGCCATCGGCGTGACCGAGCGCGCCCACTTCTTCGCCCGCATGCGCGACCTCGCACGGCAGGTATCCATCGCCTACTACGAGCAGCGCCAGCAGGCCGAGTTCCCCTGGTTGATTGAAGATGAAAGATTGAAAATTGAAGATTCCGCTTCGCTCGCAGCCGTCACCGATCTTCCATCTTCCATCTTCAATCTTCAATCGGCCACCTACCTGCTGGAGATCGGCGCGGAGGAGCTGCCGCCGGCGGATCTGGCCGCCGCGCTCGAACAACTGCGGGCCAGCGTGCCGAAGCTGCTCGCCGACCTGCGCCTGGCGCACGGCGACATCTTCGTCAGCGGCGCGCCGCGGCGGCTGACGATCCTGGTCGATGGGCTGGCCGGCCGACAGGCGGACGAGGAGACCGTGGTCAAAGGCCCGCCCGCGGAGCGCGCGTTCGACGCGGCCGGCGCGGCGACGCCCGCGGCGGCCGGGTTTGCGCGCAAGTACGGCGTGCCGGTCGAGGCGCTGGAGGTGCGCTCCGAGGGCGGCGGCAGATACGTCTACGCGGTGGTGCGCAAGACGGGCCGGCCGACCGCCGAGGTCCTGGCCGAGGCGCTGCCCGGCCTGGTCGCGGGCATCAAGTTCGGCAAGGCGATGCGCTGGAACGCAACCAACGTCGCCTTCTCGCGGCCGCTGCGCTGGTTCGTCTCCCTCCTGGGCGACCGCGTCATCCCCTTCGAGTACGCCGGGCTGGCCGCCGGCCGGCTGACCTACGGGCCGCGCGCCGAGGGCTCGCCCGAGCTGATCGTAAGCTCCGCGGACGCCTACCTGCCTTTGATGGCCGAGCACCGCATCATCGTGGACCGCGCCGCGCGCCGCGCGGAGGTCAGCCGCCAGATCGCGCAACTGGCCGCGGCCGTGGACGGCGCAATCCCCGACGATCCCGCGCTGCTCGACGAGGTCACGGATCTGGTCGAACAGCCCACCGCGCTGCGCGGCGGCTTCGAAGCCGACTATCTGCGCCTGCCCAAGGAGGTGCTCATCACGGTGATGAAGAAGCATCAGCGCTACTTCCCGGTCGTGGATGCGCAGAGCAAGATGCTGCCCTACTTCATCGCCGTGCGCAACGGCGGCCAGGATCATCTGGACGTGGTGCAGGCCGGCAACGAGGGCGTGCTGCGCGCCCGCTATGCGGACGCTGACTACTTCTTCCGCGCGGACACCGCGCGGCCGCTGGAGGCCTTCACCCCGCGGCTCAGCACGCTGACCTTCCAGGAGAAGCTCGGCTCCATGCTGGACAAGGTGCACCGCGTCGAGCAGCTTGCGCCCCACCTGGGCGAGCTGCTGGGGCTGACGGCCGCTGAACAACGCACGACCCGGCGGGCCGCGCAGTTGTTCAAGAGCGACCTGGCCACGCAGATGGTCGTGGAGCTGACCTCGCTGCAGGGAATCATGGGCCGCGAGTATGCGCGGCTGTCCGGGGAGGAGCCCGCGGTCAGCCAGGCCATCTTCGAACACTACCTGCCGCGCTCGCAGGGCGACATCCTGCCGCAGTCGCGGCCCGGCCTCGTGCTCGGCATCGCCAACCGGCTCGATTCGCTGGTCGGCCTGTTCGCCGTGGGCCTCGCGGCCACCAGCACGGCAGACCCCTTCGGCCTGCGCCGCGATGCGCTGGGGCTGGTGCAGGCGCTGGCGGGGCTGGATCAGCCGCTGGATCTGCGCCCCGCGCTGGCCGCGGCCGCCGGCCAGATGCCCGTGCCGGTCGGCGAGGGCGTGCTGGCCGACGTGCTGACGTTCGTGCGCGACCGGCTGTACGGCTGGCTGCGCGACCAGGGCCTGCCGCACGACGTGGTCAGCGCGGTGCTGGCGGTGCAGGGGCACGACCCGGCCCGCGCGACGGCCGCCGCGCGCGATCTGGCGCAGCTTGTCCAGGCCGCGGACTGGCCGGAGACCTTCACGGCCTATGCGCGCTGCAAGCGCATCGTGCGCAACCTGCCGGAGACCCATGCGCTCGCGGCGGAGCACTACGCCGAGCCGGCGACGCGCGGCCTGTACGAGGCCTGGCAGGCGGTTGCGCCGCAGCCCGAAAGCGTGGCCGCGCTGGCCGACGTGCTGCGCGAGCTGAAGGAGCCGATCAACCGCTTCTTCGCCGACGTGCTCGTCATGGCCGAGGACCCCGCGGTGCGCGCGGCGCGGCTGGCGCTGGTGCAGCGGATCGCGGCCCTGCCCGACGCCGTTGCGGATCTGAGCCAATTGCAGGGGTTTTAGGCCGATTCCAGGGTGAGAACCGCGGCCAGAACTGAGACAGGATTTACAGGATTGACAGGATTACTTCTGTAAATGCTATCCAGATACGCGTCTGGTTTCCACATTGGACTGAGTGTAGGGTCGCATCCGCGCGACCAGAGAGATCCGCTCCCGCCGGAGCGGGGTCTCTCTGGTTTACCCAGCTATAACCCTTGACGTGTAACGCAAAA
>MWBF01000361.1 GCA_002068935.1 Chloroflexi bacterium ADurb.Bin325 | reverse complement strand
CGCGGACGGCGGCCCGCCAGCGCCCCGCGCGCAGCGCGTGCGCCAGCCCCAGGCCGAGCGCGGCCGCCCACAGCCCGTAGAAGCCGGCCGGCGTGAACCGCCCGGCCAGCGCCAGGGCCAGCGCCAGGAAGCCGATCAGCAGGCCGGCGAGCAGCCCCGCCGCGACGAGGATGCCGGCGCGGCGGGCAAACGGCCCGGCGTGCTGCGCCAGCGCCAGCCACAGCGCCGCGGCCGTCAGTCCATAGAACGCCAGGTTGAAGGCCAGCCCCGGCAGGAACTGGAGGGCTTGTCGGAACAGGGCCTCGCCGCCGAGCCGCCACAGATCGCTCATGAGCTATCGCTTCAGTTCCGGAAGGACCAGCGGTGTTCGATGCGCGCCACCCCCACGTCGCGCTTGACCGAGCCGACCGTCAGCCGCGCATAGCTGCGGCGATAGTCATGGTCGCCGCCCGTCGCCTTCTGGAGGGCGAGGTCGAGGGTGTAGGTCCCTGGCAGCAGGCTCAGCGCGGGGATCGTCACCACGACCGTGCCGTGCGTGTGGCCCGCCGCGCAGATATGTTGGGTGGAGACGGTTTCGCTCTCGGTGTTGGTGCCGAAGGACCAGACGCCGTCGTGCCGGATGAAGGCGAAGCCCACGATCGGCGGGTCGCTGATGGGCCGCAGCACCGTATAGTCGGCCTCGATGGTCACGCTGTCGCCGGTGTAGAAGAACTCGCACGGCTGGCCCGCGCCGTCGAGCAGGCGCACCGCCTCGAACTGCACCGCGCCGTCCCCCCAGCGGTCGGGGTCGTTCGCCGCGGCCGCCTTATCCGCCGCGCCGGCCGCGTCGGGGCGCTCCTGCTCCGCGAGCCGCTCCTGTTCCTTCTTGTAGACGCTGCGTATGTACTGGGCGATGACGTCGGAGGTCGCGCCGTCCGCCTGGATCCGCCCGTCGTCGATCCAGATGGCGCGCCGGCACATATCGCGCACCAGCTCCACGCTGTGCGAGACCAGGATCAGCGTGCCGCCCCGCCGGCGGAACTCGTGAAACACGAGCACGCACTTGTGCTGGAAGTCCTCGTCGCCCACGGCCAGGACCTCGTCCACCAGCATGATGTCCGGCTTGACGAAGGCCGCGATGGAGAAGCCGAGCCGGACGCGCATCCCGGACGAGTAGAGCTTGACCGGCACGTCGATGAACTCGCCGATGCCCGCAAAGTCGATGATCTGGTCGATGTAGCCGCTGATCTCCTGGCGGCCCAGTCCCAGGATCGAGCCGTTGAGATAGATATTCTCGCGGCCGGTCAGATCCGGGTGGAAGCCCGCGCCCAGCTCGAGGAGCGCGGCGATCCGGCCCTGCACCTCGATGACGCCGTGTGTCGGTTCGAGGATGCCGGCGATCAGCTTGAGCAGCGTGCTCTTGCCGGAGCCGTTCTCGCCCAGGATGCCCACGCTCTCCCCGCGCTGGATGGCGAAGGTGATGTCTTGCAGCGGCCAGAACCAGTCCGCCTCCTTGCGGTGCACGAAGGGCAGGCGGCTGAACGGGCGGCGCAACAGGCTGACCAGGCTGCGGTCGGTCTCCGGGTTGAGCCTGAAGCGTTTGGAGACCTGCTCGAGGCTGACGACGGGCGCGTCCGGCTGCAAGATGGCATCGCTCATGCTAGACCTCTTCGCCGAAGCGATGGCTGTAGCGGATCGAGAACCAGTAGCCGAACACCAGGATCGCCACCGCGGTCACGGTCGTGCGCAGGATGAAGTCGAAGTCCGTGCGATAGCCCCAGTACAGCAGGTCGCGATACGCGCTGATGAGCGAGGCCATCGGGTTAGCGACGTACATGATGCGGTGCAGATCCAGATCGATCCCGAGCAGGACGTAGCTGCGCGGGAGGATCTCGATCGGATAGAAGACCGGCGTCAGGAAGAACCACGCCAGCATAAAGACGTCGAGGATCATCAGCGTATCGCGATAGAAGACGTTCAGCGTGCTGAGGATGAAGGCCATGCCCAGCACGAAGCAGGTCTGGATCAGGATGATGATGGGCAGCATCCAGATATACGGGCTCAACTGGGTGCGGAAGACCGCGATCGCGGCGAACAGGACCACCAGCGCCAGCAGGAAGTTGATGAGGTTGGCGAAGGTGCTGGCGATGACCAGCACCTCGCGCGGGAAATACACTTTCTTGATCAGCTCGCCGTTGGCCACGACGCTGTTCGTGCCCGCCATGATGCCCGTGTTGAAGAAGTTCCAGGGCAGCAGGCCGCACAGCACGAAGATGGGGAAGTTCTTGATCGCGTTGTTGGGCATCATGATGGTGAACACGACGGTGAAGACCAGCATCATGCCCAACGGGTTGAGCAGGCTCCAGAAGAACCCCAGGACGCTGCTCTTGTAGCGCGCCTTGAGCTCGCGCAGGGTCAGGTTGAGGATCAGCTCGCGATAGCGCAGCAGCTCGCGCAGATGCGCTATCAACGAGCGACGGCGTCCGAAACGGACGGCCGGTTGACGGGATGCCGATGCCAACGCTGCCCCTCTTCAGTCGCTCCGCCTCACCACCAGGCCCGCCAGCCCAACTGGTTCATCTTGGACAGCGAGTAGTCGCGGAAGCGGATGCCGGTGCTGCTGATCTGGCGGGTGCCGTAGTTGAACAGCGGTCCCCACTCGTTAAAGTCGGTCGCCGGGTCGTCGAGGCTGTACCAGGCCCAACGCTGCACCAGGCGGCATTCATCGGCCGCATAGCCGATCGAGCAGTCCTTGGTGTTCAGGAAGTAATCGAAGGTCCACAGCATGAAGTCCTGCACGGTCGCGGCCACGTTCAACTCGGGGATGTGCGAATATAGCACGCCGTACTCCGAGACGATCAACGGCTTGTTTTGTTCCCCGCGTATCTTCATCCAGGTGCGGAACGCGCGGATCTGCTGGGCGAAGACCTGGCGGTTGATGTGCGAGAGCGGATCGTCCGGATAGACGGCGCCCTGGCTGGCGTTGATCCCCGGCGGGATGCCGGCGCCGTAGTCGTTCAGCTTCTCCTGCAGGATGAAGGCGTGAACATTCCAGACATCCACCGGCATGTTCACGCCATAGAACGCCTTATAGGTGTCCCAGACGCGGGTCAGGTACTCCAGGCGCAGGGGCGTGGCCTGGATGACCCCGCCGATGGCGATGCGCGCCTTCGGGTCGATGCCCTTGATGAGCTGGTACATGTCACGGTAGGCGCGCACATAGACCTCCGGCACCATCTCATCCTGGCCCCCGCCCGGCCAGTCGCGGCGGTCCATCTCGTTTCCGATCAGCCAGAGCGAGTTGGGGTTGGCCCGGACCGCGGCTATGATCTCCTCCCTGGGCTGCAACGTGACGTAATCATACGGCTGCACATACGGGCATTTGGTGCGATCGTGCGCATTTTCTGACCACAGCGGGCAGGTAAGCTTCTGGTGGATGCGGACGATCTGCACGTATTCGATGTAATTGGGCCGCTGCGGCTTGACCTGGGTCACCCAGTTGACATACCAGCCGGCTTTCAGCGAGGCAACCTCCGGATAACGGTTGACCTCGGTTGTCACCGTGCCATACCCCAGCCGCCAGCTCGCCGGGGGCGGGCCGAGCACCAGCGGCAAGCGAACGGACTGGAGCCCGGCCTGCGCCGCGGCGGGCGCGGCGGCGTTCTCCC
>MWBF01000360.1 GCA_002068935.1 Chloroflexi bacterium ADurb.Bin325 | reverse complement strand
GCCGTAGCGAACCGCCCTCGGCCGGCGCGGCCCCCCGCGCGGCCAACGCCAGCCGCAGGGCCGCGACCGCTTTCGCTGCATCCGCCGGCAGCGCCCAGCCGCGCGCCTGGCCCAGGGTGACCGTGACCTCGGCGTGCCAGTCGATCGCGCACGAGACCAGGCAGGGGACGCCGTCCAGGCTGCCCTGCACCCACTCCCCGCACGAGCCGGGCAGGCGCACGGTCGCGCGCCGCGCGACCGGCCCGCGCTTACAGACCGATGATGGCATCCAGCCGCCCCAGATCCAGCGCCGAGGCCAATGCGTCGGCCAGGCGATCATAGCTCGCCGCCTTGCGCAGCCGATACTGCATCTGGCTGCCGGCGGCGTCCCAGCCGAGGCTGGCGAGCCATGCCCGGCGAAAATCGTCGTTGTGGAACAGCCCGTGCAGGTGCGCGCCCCACACGCGGCCATCCGCCGAGCTCGCGCCGTCGAACGCGACCTCTCCGTTCTGGCGGCGGAGCTCCAGGATGGGGGCTGCGGCCTGGGCCTCGCCCGCATGGATCTCATAGCCGGTCAGACCGGCGGCCGCGGCGGCCCACGGCAGCCCCCCGCAGACCCGCGCCGCGACCTGTTGGGTCACTTTGGCGCCGCGGAAGACCACGTCGACCGGCAGCAGGCCCAGCCCCGCGGCTTCGCCCCCGCCCTCGACCCCGTCCGGGTCGCGGATGACGCGGCCCAACATCTGATAGCCGCCGCAGATGCCGATCACCGGCGTCCCCGCGGCCGCGAGATCTGCGATGGCCCCGGCCAGCCCGGACTCGCGCAGCCAGGCCAGGTCGGCCAGGGTGTGTTTGGTGCCCGGCAGGATGACCGCCTGGGGCCGGCCCAGCGCGGCGCGCGCGGACACAAACCGGACCCGCACGCCCGGCTCTGTCGCCAGCGGGTCGAAATCGTCGAAGTTGGCGATGCGCGTAAACCTGATCACCGCAATATCGATTGCCGGCCCTGACTCCCCCTGCGCGTCGGCCCGGATCCGCTCGTCCAGCCCCGCGCCGTCCTCCTCCGCCACGCCGTGATCCCGCAGCCACGGCACGACGCCGAGGACGGGGACGCCCCCGCGCGCCTCCAGGATCCGCACGCCGTCGGTGAACAGGGCCGGGTCGCCGCGGAACTTGTTCACCAGCAGTCCGCGCACCAAAGCCCGTTCCTCCGGCTCCAGCAGCCACAGGGTGCCCAACAGTTGCGCGAAGATGCCGCCCTTATCGATGTCCCCGACCAGCAGCACCGGCGCCTGGGCATGGAGCGCGACCGCCATGTTGACGATGTCGCCCTTTCGCAGGTTGAGCTCCGCGGGGCTGCCCGCGCCCTCGATGATGACCAGATCCGCGGCCGCGCGCAGCCGCGCCAGCGCCGCGGTCACGACCTCCCACAGCTCGGGTTTGCGGCGGTAGTACTCGCGCGCGGGGAGGGTATCGAGCTTGCGGCCCAGCACCACGACCTGCGAACGACTGTCTCCCTCCGGCTTGAGCAGCACCGGGTTCATGTCCACGTGCGGAGGGACGCCGCACGCCTCGGCCTGCGATACCTGGGCGCGGCCGATCTCGCCCCCTTCGGGCGTCACGCCGGCGTTGTTGCTCATGTTCTGCGCCTTGAAGGGGGCCACGCGCAGCCCGCGGCGGGCGTACAGGCGGCACAGCCCCGTTATTAGCAGGCTCTTGCCCACCGAAGAGGCCGCGCCCTGGATCATCAACGTTCTGGCAGTCATCGATACCGTCCCATTGCGGCCAACAGCCGCTCGTTATCCGGCCGCGTGCGCGTCCCGATGCGGATGCAGTCGGGCAGCCCAAACGACGCGCAATCGCGCACCTGGATGCGCTGCCCGGCCAGCAGCCCGGCCCGAAACGCGGCGGCGTCGCCCACCTGCACCAGCAGGAAGTTGGTCGCCGAGGGCAGGACGCGCCAGCCCCGGTCCAGCAACGCGGCCCGCAGCCAGGCTGTCTCCTCGCGCAGCGCGGCCAGCGACGCCTCGACCCGGTCGTGGCGCGCCAGCGCGGCCAGCCCCGCGGCGATCGCGGGCGCGCTGACGCTCCACGGCGGCAGGCTGCGCGCCAACGCCGCGCAGACCGCGGGCGCGGCGAGCGTGTAACCCAGGCGCAACCCGGGCAGCGCGCAATCCTTGGTCAGCGAGCGCAGCAGCAGGACGTTGCCGGCCGCGATCAGGGGCCGGCTGTCCCACGGTTCGGCGACGAAGGGCCGGTAAGCCTCGTCCAGCACCCAGAGCGCCTCGGGCGCGGCGGCCCGCAAGTCGGCCAGGAGCTCGGCGGGCGCATAGACGCCGGTGGGGTTGTTGGGGTTGCAGAGCCAGACGACCCGCGGCGCGGCCGCGGCCAACGCGGCCCGCAGCGCAACAACATCCAGCGCGAAGGACTGCTCCGCCGCGGCCCGCCACTCCACGACCCGCGCGGCCATGAGCTGGCTGGCGACGCGGTACTCGCCGAAGGTCGGCCCGACGACGAACGCGACGTCGTCCGGCCGCAGATAGGAGAGGGCGATGGCCCAGATGAGCTGCGCCGCGCCGCCGCCCGCGACGACCTGGGCCGGGCTGACTCCCTCCTGCTCGGCCAACGCCCGGCGCAGGCCGCTGGCGTAGCGGTCGGGATAGCTCGTTACGTCACATGAGGCCAGCGCCTCGCGGACGCCGGGCGGCGGGCCGAACGGGTTGACGCTGGCGCTGAAGTCCAGCACGTCCCGCGGCCGCCACCCTAGCGCGGCCAGCTCGTCCTCGTCGGGGCCGCCGTGCGCGTCGGGGGCCAGGGCCGCGACCGCGGGCCGCGGGGAGGGCGCAACCGCAGCGTTCATGTCGCCTCCGATCTGCCGCGACGCAGCGACAGCGCGGCCGCGGCCAGCGCGGCCCCCAGCCATGCGGCCGTCCGCGCGATCCGCCGACCGCGCGCCAGGACGTCGGGCGTGATGGCCGCATCGCCGCCGGCCAGGGCGTAATGCCCGCGCTTGGTCAGCGTCACGCCCAGCGCGCCGGCCATGGTCGCCATGGTCTGGCCCGCGTTGGGGCTGGCGGTGTTCCCGGCCTGCGTCGCGCGCGTGCGCCAGGCGTTTTCTGCGTTTGCGCGGCCTTCGACCAACCGGGCCGCCGCGGCCAGCAGCCCGGCCGCCAGCCGCGCGGGCAGCCAGTTGAGCGCGTCGTCCAGCCGGGCCGCGGGCTTGCCCAGCCACTCGCGCTCTTCGTCGTGATAGCCCCACATGCTGTCCGCGGTCTGGCAGAAACGATAGGCCCAGACCCCGGGCAGCCCGCCCAGGGCGTACGCGCAGAGCGGCGCGACGAACGCATCGGTGAGGTTCTCGGCCACCGACTCCACCGCCGCGCCCGCGACCTCCTCCGCGTCGAGCTCGGCCGTGTCCCGGCTGACCAGGTGCCAGCTCAAGAGCCGCCGCGCCTCGGGCAGGTCATCGCGGCGCAGCGCGGCCTCCACCTCGCCCGCGGCCCGGTCCAGCCCGCGGCTTGCCAGCGTCAGCTTGAGCAGCCCCGCCTCCAGCAGCAGGCGCAGCGCCGGCGGCAGGCGCCGTCCGCCGCGCATAACCGCCCACGCGGACAGCGCGCTCAGCCCCATCCCGGCCGCCAGCGCGCCCGCGCCCCAGGCGAGCCGCGTGGCGTCCATCGCGGCCGTCTCGC
>MWBF01000359.1 GCA_002068935.1 Chloroflexi bacterium ADurb.Bin325 | reverse complement strand
CGCCCGTCTCGGCCAGCCCTGGCCGAGACGGCCTCCGCTCAGGATGCCTCCGCTTGCGGTCTGATTCGTCGGGCGCGTCCGTTGCAAGATACTCTGCAATGGGCCTCCGCTCAGGATGTCTCCGCTTGCGGTCTGATTCGGAATTTGCTGGTTTGACACCCCGCGCGGCCTGTGGCATACTGCCGTCCATACATACAAACGACTGTGAACCGGGCAAGTAGGCCGCGCACGGGACATGGCAGAGAGCCTCCGATCGGTGCGAGCGAGGCTGTCACCGCGCTGCTGAATGGGCCGGGGAGTTGCAGGCCGCAAGGCTGGGCCGGACGCCACCGTTATCAGGCGCGCGGCATCCCTGTCGCCATGCGCAGGGCTGTCGGATGAGCGGGGCCGGCGCGCCGGCCCAAGCAGGGTGGCACCGCGAGATCAGCGCCGCAAGCGCGCCTCGTCCCTGGGATTCCAGGGACGGGGCGTTTTTGTTTTTACGATCAGTCGTGCATGGCCGGGGCAGGCAGTGAGCAACCATTACGTGTTGCCCGCCGCGCAGCGCCCGTCCTGCAACAGGAGGGATTCAGTGGAGAGAAAACGCATTCTTACCGGCGACCGGCCCACCGGCCTCTTGCACCTGGGGCACTATGTCGGCAGCCTGCGCAACCGCGTGCGGCTGCAAGACGAATACGAGTGCTTCTTCATCATCGCCGACCTGCACATGCTGACCACGAAGAACACGACCGAGGACATCGCCGCGGTCGCGGATAACGCGCGCGGCATGGTGCTGGACTACCTGGCCGCGGGGATCGACCCGGCCAAGTGCACCATCTTCCTTCAGTCCGCGGTCCACGAGACCTACGAGCTGGCCCTGCTGCTGGGCAACCTGGTCACGGTGCCGCGGCTGACGCGCGTGCCGAGCATCAAGGATATGGCGCGGGCCGCCATGCTGGACGTCGAGGCGATCCCCTTCGGCCTGCTGGGCTACCCCGTGCTCCAGGCCGCGGACATCCTGCTGCCCCGCGCCCATCTCGTCCCCGTGGGCAAGGACAACCAGGCGCATGTCGAGGTCACGCGGGAGCTGGCGCGGCGCTTCAACAACCTGTACGGCGAGGTCTTTCCCATCCCGGACGACCTCGTGCAGGGCGACTCGCTGCCCGGCACGGATGGCCAGGCCAAGATGAGCAAGTCCATCGGCAACGCCATCTTCCTGTCCGACGACGCGGCCAGCGTGCGCAAGAAGGTGCAGGGGATGTACACCGACCCGAATCGTATCCGCGCGGACATCCCCGGCAATGTCGAGGGCAACCCCGTCTTCACCTATCTGGATCACTTCGACTCCGACAGGGCGGTGGTGGAGGAGCTCAAGGAGCGCTACCGGGCCGGCAAGGTGGGCGATGTGGAGGTCAAGGAGCGGCTGGCGAGGACGCTCAACGCGTTCCTCGACCCGATGCGCGAGCGCCGCGCCTATTACGCGTCGCAGAGCGGCCTGGTCGATGAGATCATCTACGAGGGCAGCCTGCGCATGCGGCAGGAGGCGGCCGAGACCATGCGCATCGTCAAGAAGGCGATGGGCCTGTCCGGCACGTTCAACCGGATCGCGCGCAAGGCGGAGGAACGCGCCAAGAAGCTCGGAAGGGCCGCGGCCGCGCGGGCCGGCGAGCCGGCATGACGCTGGCGGGCGGGGCCGCGCTCGTCGGGCGGGCGACCGCGACCGGCACCGCGCGCTACGCCGCGCGGCAGTGTGACCGCCGCGCGGCGCATCCGGCGCACTATCGACAGGCCCTGGGCCTGACCGTGTCGTCGGTCGGCTACGGCACGTCGGCCGGCGCGCTCTCGGACGAGGTGGACGCGGCCTATCGGGCCGCGGTCGGCCAGGTGGTCGAGGCCGGCTGCAACCTGCTGGACACCGCGCCCAGCTATCGTGCGCAGCGGAGCGAGATCGCGCTCGGCCGGGCCATCGCCGCGCTCGTCGGCTCCGGCGCGTGTAGCCGCGACGAGCTGATCGTGATGAGCAAGGGCGGGTTCATTCCCCATCGCCTGCAGCGGCCGGCCGACCCCGCCCGGTATGTGTACGACACCCTCGTGCGCGGCGGCATCGCGGAGCCGGAGGATCTGGCCGGCGGCATCCACTGTCTGACGCCCGGGTTCCTGGCCCAGCAGGTGAACTGGAGCCTGCGCAACCTGGGCCTGCGCACGCTTGACGTCTACTTCCTCCAGAACCCGGAGATACAACTGGCGTTCGTGGATCGCGCGACCTTCCGCAAGCGCATGCAACTGGCCTTTGCCGCGCTGGAGGAGGAGACGGCCGCGGGCCGCATCGGCTGCTACGGCCTGGCGACCTGGGAGGGGCTGCGCCGCGCGCCCGTCTCTCCCGATTATCTGAGCCTGGAGGTCATGCTGCAACTGGCCGCGGAGGTCGCCGGGCCAGACCATCATCTGCGGGCCATCCAACTGCCGATCAACCCGGCCATGCCGGAGGCGCAGACGTTGCGCAACCAGCCCGTGCAGAACCGCATCCTCTCCGCGCTGAACGCCGCGCGCGACCTGGGCGTGACGGTCATCGGGAGCGCCGCGCTGGGCCAGGCCGCGCTCTCCGACCGCCACGCCGCGACGCTGGCCGAGATGTTTCCGGGGCTGGCGGGGGCCGCGCCGGCCGCGTTGCAGTTTGCGCGCTCGCTGCCGCAGGTCACGTCCGCGCTGTTCGGCAGCCTCGACCCCGCGCACATCTGGCAGGATCTCGCGGTGGCCGCGGTCGCGCCGGACCCGGAACGCGCGCTGCGCGCCGCACAGACCTTTGCGAGGTGACGCCGTGCCGATCGAGGCAGTCCTGTTCGACCTGGGCGATACGCTCGTGGATCTGGGCGAGGGCCGCGGGAGCTACGAGGAGCGGCTGCTGCTGCGCGCGGGGCACGTGCACGATGTGCTGTCCGGCCAGGGGGTCGCGGGCCTCCCGGAGCGCGCGCTCTTTGCGGCTGCGCTGGCCGAGGACAGCGAGGCGCAGTATCACGCTGCGCTGGCCGAGCTGCGCGGCATCGACATCTACACGGTGATGGCGCGCTTTCTCGCGCGGCAGGGCCTGTCGCTGAGCGATGAGCTTGTCGAGGCGGCCGGCGCGGCCTATTGCGTGGGCAGCGGCGGGCCGTCTGCGCCGCTGCGCCCCGGCGCGCGCGAGGTCTTGCAGCAGCTCCGGGCCGCGGGCTATCGCCTGGGCGCGATCTCCAACACGGTCCAGCCGGCGCGCTTCATGGCGGAGTCGTTGGCGCGCCGCGGGCTGGCGGCCTACTTCGACGCGCAGGTCTACTCGTCCGAGGCGGGCGTGGCCAAGCCGCACCCGGACATCTTCCGCCGGGCGCTCGACCTGCTCGGCGTCGCGGCGGAGGCCGCGGTCTATGTCGGGGATCGGCTGGTCGCGGACATCGGCGGCGCGCACGCGGCCGGGCTGCGCGGCGTGCTCATCGAGGTGGGCCACCGCATCGAGCGGCATGCGACGATCGTGCCGGACGCCCGCATCCGCGAGCTGGCGGAGCTGCCCGCGGTCCTGTTGGGCCTTCAGGGCCAGGCGCGATAGGGCCTCGCCCGCCTGCCGTCTTCCGTCCGCGAAGAGCCTATCCGAAAACCCGCTCCGGTCTCTGACCGTGCCCCTGGCTCGGTCGGAGACCGGCCAGAGCAATTTTCGGATA
>MWBF01000358.1 GCA_002068935.1 Chloroflexi bacterium ADurb.Bin325 | reverse complement strand
AAACCGCGCGGGGGGGATGTGCCTGCTGATTCACGGGGACGCGGCGTTCGCGGGCGAAGGCGTCGTGCAGGAATCGCTGAACCTGAGCCAGCTCGAGGGCTACCGCATTGGCGGCACCATCCACGTGGTCGTGAACAACCAGATCGGGTTCACCACCGTGCCCGTGGAGGGGCGTTCGAGCGTCTACGCGACGGACGTCGCCAAGATGCTCCAGATCCCGATCTTCCACGTCAACGGCGAGGATCCGGAGGCCGTCGCGCAGGTGATCGACCTGGCGATGGAATTTCGAAGGGAGTTCCAGCGCGACGTCGTGATCGACATGTACTGCTACCGGCGGCACGGGCACAACGAAACCGATGAGCCGTCGTTCACGCAGCCGCTGTTGTACGCGAAGATCAACCGGCGCCGGTCCGTGCGCGAGGGTTACCTCGAACACCTCCTCAAACTGGGGGAGATCACCCGGGCGGAGGCCGACGAGATCGCGGAACGCCGGCGCGCCGTCCTCGAAAAGGAGTTCACGGCCTCTCGCAGCGAGGAAGAAGAACAGGCCCGCGAGGACCGCACACGCAACCCCAACCGCAAGAGCGTGCTGGGGAGCCTCTGGTCCCGGTATTTCGGCGGCTTCGAAAAAGATGCGCCGGATCCCGATACGGGGGTGGCGCGGGAAACCCTGGGCGCCTATCTGGAGCGGCTGGCCGAGGTCCCCGCCGGGTTCCATCTGCATCCCAAAGCCCGGCGCATGCTGGATGCCCGCAAGGCGATGGCCGCGGGCGGCCAGCCGCTGGACTGGGCCGCGGGCGAGGCGCTGGCCTATGCTTCGCTCGCCGCGGAAGGCGTGCGGGTGCGCATGAGCGGGCAGGACTCGCAGCGCGGCACGTTCAGCCATCGCCATGCCGTGCTGGTGGACACGGACGACGGGCACACCTACATGCCCCTCCAGCACATCGCGCCGGACCAGGGACCGGTCGACATTGTCAATAGTCCGCTGTCGGAAGCGGGCGTCCTGGGCTTTGAATACGGGTACAGTTGCGCATATCCCGACGGCCTGGTGATCTGGGAAGCGCAATTTGGCGATTTCGCCAACGCGGCGCAAGTGCTGATTGACCAGGGCATCTCGAGCGCCGAGGACAAGTGGGGCGCGCTGTCGGGGCTCGTCCTGCTGCTGCCGCACGGCTTCGAGGGGATGGGCCCCGAACATTCGAGCGCGCGGCTCGAACGGTTCCTGATGCTGGGCGCGGAGGACAACATCCAGGTCGTATACCCGACGACGCCGGCGCAGTTCTTCCATTGCCTGCGCCGCCAGGTGCTCCGGCCATGGCGGAAACCGCTGTTTGTGATGACCCCGAAAAGCCTCCTGCGGCATCCGAACGTCGTGTCGCCCCTCGAAGACCTGACGCACGGCCGGTTTCAGCGCATCCTGCCCGACGCGATGGGCATTCAGGGAGGCCGGGCGAAGCGCGTGCTCCTCTGCAGCGGCAAGATCTATTACGAGCTCGCCGAGGAGCGTGAGAAGCGCGGGCGCGACGACGTCGCCCTCGTGCGGATCGAACAGTTGTATCCCCTGCGGGAGGAGTACCTCGAAGACGCTCTCCGGAGCTATCCGGACGGGACGGACATGGTCTGGGTCCAGGAAGAGCCGCAGAACATGGGGGCGTGGTGGCAGTGGCGCGTCCGGTTCTGTGACCGGCTGCTCGGCCGCTGGCCGCTGCGCGGGGTATACCGCGCGCCTTCGGCGAGTCCCGCGACGGGATCGGCCGCGAGCCACCGGCTCGAACAGCGGCTGCTCCTCGATGAGGCGTTCGCGGACCTGTGATGGCGTGGCGTAGCATATGGCGCACAGCAGTAGCAGTGGCGCGGTGAAGGAGAAGTAATCCCATGGCGACCGACCTTCAGGTTCCGGAACTGGGCGAATCCATCTCGGAAGTCCAGATTGCCCGCTGGCTGAAATCCCCGGGCGAGTATGTGGAGCAGGACGAACCGGTGGTGGAGATCGATTCCGACAAGGCGACGCTCGAAGTACCCGCCCCGGTGGCGGGCGTGTTGGCCGAGGTGCTCGTGGGCGCCGGAGAGAACGCCCGCGTGGGAGGCGTCATCGCCCGCATCGACGAGTCGGCGCCGGCCCCGGCGCCGGCCGCGCCAGCGGGCCCCCCTGCCTCAACGAAGAAGGCCGCACCGCGGGCCGACGAAAACGGCGCGCCCAAAAAACAACGCGTCATGCCCGCCGCGAAACGCGCCCTGGCCGAGCGGGGGATTGAACCCGGCGCGGTCAAAGCGACGGGACGGGGCGGCCGCATCCTCAAAGAAGACGTGCTCCAGCACCGCGAAGAAGAGCCCGCGTCCGCGCCGCCGAATCCGTCGTTCGCGGGGATCGTCACCGGGGCGCAGCGCCGGGAAGAGGCCCGTCCGATGACGCCCATGCGCCGCCGCATCGCCGAACGCCTCGTGCAGGCGCAGCAGACGGCCGCGCTGCTGACCACCTTCAACGAGGTGGACATGTCGGCGGCCATCGCGCTGCGCAAGACGCATCAGGAGGCGTTCACGGCGAAGCACGGCGTGAAACTTGGGTTCATGTCGTTCTTTGTGAAAGCGGCGGTCGCGGCGCTGCAGGAGTTCCCGGGCGTGAACGCGCAGATCCGCGACGACCAGATCGTCGAGTTCAACTACTGCGACATCGGCATTGCGATCAGCAGCGGCAAAGGGCTGGTCGTGCCGGTCCTGCGCAACGCCGAGCTGATGCGCTTCGCCGACATCGAGCGGGCCATCGCCGATTTCGGCGAGCGGGCGCGTGAAAACAAGATCACGCTCGATGAGTTGCAGGGCGGGACGTTCACCATCACGAACGGCGGCGTGTTCGGCTCGCTGTTGTCCACGCCGATCGTCAATCCGCCGCAGACCGCCGTGCTGGGCATGCACGCCATCCAGGACCGGCCGGTCGCGGCCGACGGCGCGGTGGTGATCCGGCCCATGATGTATGTCGCGCTCACCTACGACCACCGCATGGTCGACGGGCGCGAAGCCGTGACCTTTCTGAAACGAATCAAGGAATGTGTCGAGAATCCCGGGCGCCTGCTTCTCGACCTGTAATGCGCGGCCGGGCCGGAAACGTCGCCGGCCCGCGGCCCGCACCGGCAAACGGAAGGAGATGCCATGACCACGGCCACGCATGATCTGATCGTCATCGGGGCGGGCCCGGGCGGCTACGTTGCCGCGATCCGTGCGGCCCAGCTGGGCCTGAACGTGGCCTGCGTCGAGAGCGAGAAGGCCCTCGGCGGCACCTGCCTGCGCGTCGGCTGCATACCCAGCAAGGCGCTGCTGGAATCCAGCGCGCGGTTTGTCGAGGCCCGCGACACCCTCGCGAAACACGGCGTCAACGTGACGGGCGTCTCGTTCGACCTGGCCGGGATGATGCGGCGCAAGGAGGACATCGTCAACGGCCTGACCCATGGCGTGGCCGGCCTGTTCAAGAAGAACGGCATCACGCGGTACGCGGGCCGCGGGCGCATTGCCGGGCCGGGGCGCGTCGTGGTCGAGGGGCCGGACGGCGCGGCGTTGACCGCGAAGCACATCCTCATCGCGACGGGAAGCCAGTCGGCGTCTCTGCCCAATGTCGAAGTGGACGGGCGCTATGTCGGCACAAGCACAGAAGCGCTGGCCTACGATGCCGTGCCCGGGCACCTGGTCGTCATCGGCGCGGGATACATCGGCCT
>MWBF01000357.1 GCA_002068935.1 Chloroflexi bacterium ADurb.Bin325 | reverse complement strand
AGCTCGTCGTACTCCTTCTGGAGCGCCGCGAGCTGGCTGTGTGACTGATCCAGGACCGCCTGTAGCTGGCCGATCTGGTCGCGCAGCGTAGCCACCAGCGCCTCGTCCGCGGGCGACCCGCGGCTCGGCCCCGCGGCCTGCTGGATCTCCGAGATCTCGGCAAGCAGCATGTTCTTCCACTTCTTGCCCTGGAGCCACTGGTTTCCGGGCGACTGGGTGACGATGAGCTCGCTCGCGCCCTTGACGTTCTCGATCGGGATGTTGTATTCCTGCATCAGCCACGCGGTCAGCTCCGCGGCGGCCCGGATCTGTTCGGGCGTCGGCGTCTCGGTCGTGAAGTTGCCGGCGACCGCGATGTTGATGCCCTCGGCAATCCACGGCTGCGTCAGATCCACGACGTCGGTCAGGTTGTTCGTTTGCAGGATCGCGCCCCCGTCGGTGATCAGATACTGATAGAGGATGGAGCCCCACCGGCTCAGGTGCGCCGCGGCAATGCGCTCGACCGCCACATCCGCGCCGACCGCGGTATGGTTGATGACGATATATCGGATCTGGTCGAGCGGCCGCGCCTTGAGGCTGTCCGCCTTGCGCGTCAGCTGCGCCGCGATATCGGTGATCTCCGGCTGCGCCACGCCGCCGGCCCCCGCCTGCTTGAGCGCATCCAGCTCCGCTTGCAGCGCGGCGAGCTGCGCCTGTAGCCCGTCGCGCGCCTGGGTGAGCTCGGTTCGCTGCTGTTCGAGCGTCGCGCGCGCGGCCTCCGCGGTCGCCAGGCTGTCTTGCAGCGCGGCGATCTGCTGCTCCAGCGCGCTCACCCGGCCGCGCAGCGCGGCCAGCTCGGCGCTGTCCGCCGGCGCGGCGGCAGGGATCGCGGCCACGCGGGCGAGCAGTTGATCCTTCCAGCGCTGCCCCTGCAACCATTGCAGGCCGGGCGAATGCGTGACGATGAACTCGCCCACGCCCTTCACCGCGTCCGCCGACAGGCCGAACCGGCCCAGCAGCCATGCGACGAGCCGGGCCAGCGCATCGAGCTGCGCGTCGGTCGGCACGGCGTCATCGAAGTTGCCGGCCACATAGATGTTGACGCCGTTGTAGATCCAGGCCTGGTCGTCCGTCACGACCTGATCCAGGGGGTTGGTCTGCTGAATCTGGCCGTCGCCCGTGATAAAGTACTGCCCCACGATGCCCGGCCAGCGCGCGCGCTGCGCCTGGGCCACGCGATCCGCGCCGACCTCCGGCCGCACCGCGGTGTGGTTGACGACGATATACTTGATCTCGCCGAGCGGCCGCGCGACGAAGCCGGCCGGGTCGCGTACAAGCTGGTCGGTGATGTCGGTCAGCGCGGGCGCGGCCGGGCCGTCGCTCGCCTTCAGCCGCTCAACCGTGGCCTCTAGCGCCGCGATCCTCTCGTTCAGCGCCGCGGCGCGCTGGCGCAGCTCCAGCGCCTCCTGCGCGGCGAGCCGCAGCCGGATCTTCCCCCCGTACTCCTCCATCGCGATGCGCTGCCAGTCCTGCGTCTTCAGGCCGCTATCCGGATGAACATACTCCTCGCTGAGCGGATAGCCCGTGATGTCCAGCCCGTACTGGCGATAGAAGGCCGCAAACTGGCCCTTCGCCGTCTTCCCGGTGATGTCG
Organism: Chloroflexi bacterium ADurb.Bin325; assembly: GCA_002068935.1. Lineage (GTDB taxonomy): Bacteria > Chloroflexota > Anaerolineae > CG2-30-64-16 > CG2-30-64-16 > MWBF01. The sequence continues at coordinate 2,076 of MWBF01000357.1, read as the reverse complement.
AAGCGGATGGGGCTGGTATCGGGGACCGCCGGCGCTTCAGGCACCTGCGGCGCCGCCGGCGGCGTAGGTGTGGCAGGCGGCGCGGGCGGCGCAGGCTCCGCGCTCGCCAGCGACTCCCACTCGTACCGATACGCCATCGCCTGCCGAAAGTCCTCGATGACGCCCATCTTGCCGTCGATGCCCCACTTATCCACATTGGGCCAGCGATAGAGGATCACCGCGCGGATGAGCTGGTTGCCCGGCTGCCGGTTCCACCAGTCGATCTCGCCGTAGGCGCGCTGCACCCAGCCGATGTTCTCGTTGCGCCACGCCTCGTCCTGATCCGCCTCGGTCAGATAGACGGGCAGCCTGCGCATGGTCGCCGGGATCGCCCGCATGAAGTCCTGGTAAGTGCGGAAGTTATACTGTCGGTTCTGGAAGGGCGGGTTCATGAACGCGTCGGTGTAGATGAGTCGCGGGTCTGCGCCGTGCGTGTAAGCATGGATCGAGATGCCGTCACAGTTGCCCGCGCCTATCAGGTTGAGGATATCTTGCAGATACTTGACCCAGTCGCCGTTCGGGTTGCCATCGTAGGTCGTCTGCGGATTCCAGGGCGCGACCGCGCCGACGATGACCTGGTCGTTCTGATGGCCCGCGACGCCCCGGATCGCGTTGCGGCACTGGCGATAGCAGTTGGCGTACATCGAGGGCAGGATGATCTCGCCGGAGTTGACGATGCGCGGCGGGTCGACGCTCTTGTCGAAGCTCACGCCGGGCCGCTCGACCGCGAAGTTCATCTCGTTGCCGATGATCCAGATGTGACACCCGCGCGAGCTGCGCACGAAGTTGGCGCAGCGCTGGGCGAACTGAGCGTAGCGGTTGGCGAAGGGGATCGTGCCGTTCGGCTCGTAGCCGTTGTTGAGCCGCACGATGACGCCGAAGCCCTGGTCGGCCCACCGGCTATAGTCGCCGCCGCTCTGGTTGCCTGGATCGTTCCCCACGGCCTCGGTAAACAGAATCCAGCCGTAGATACCCTGTTGCGCCATGATGTGTTCGCCGCCAGGGTCGTGGATGCCATACAGATATGGCGAGTCGTTGAGGGGTCGCGCCATCGTCTTGCTCCATCATACACTAGCGCCAGGCGGCCGTCGCCCCTGGCACAGCAGGCTTTACTTGGCACAGATTATACACCGGGTGCAAATTTCTGTCTATCTCCGCAACTGCGCAATCGTTAGACGATATGTCGCCCTTGCAGTATAATACATCCATCTCTGTTCTTTCCGTGGAGGTCCGCCTTGGATATCGATTGGTACGGCCAATCCTGTTTTCGACTGCGCGAGGGCAGCGTGACCATCGTCACGGACCCTTACGACAAAAGCATCGGCTACAACCTGCCGCGGCTGCGCGCCGACCTGGTCACGTGCAGCCACGATGCGCCCGGCCACAGCAACGCCAGCGCGGTCAAGGGCGACCCGAAGGTGCTGACCCGCCCCGGCGAATATGAGGTCAAGGGCGTCTTCATCACCGGCATCCAGACCTGGCGCGGGGGCAGCGGCAACCACACGGCGAAGGAAGAGAACACCGTCTTCGTGTTCGAATTCGGCGAGATGACGGTCTGTCACCTGGGCGACCTGAGCCGCGTGCTGACCCAGGCGCAGGTGGAGTCGATGCCCAACGTCGACATCCTGCTCGCGCCCGTCGGCGACGGCACCGCGCTGGATGCGGACAAGGCGGCCGAGGTCATCAGCCAGTTGGAGCCGCGCCTCGTGATCCCCATGCACTACCTGACGCCGTACACGACGCTCAAGCTGGACCCGCTGAGCAAATTCCTGAAGGAGATGGGCGTGCCGGAGTCGCCCGCGGTCGAGATGCTCCGCACGACGCGCTCGCAGCTGCCCCAGGAGACCCAGGTGGTCGTGCTGGAATGCAAGCAGGCGTAGGCGCGGTGAGATTACAGAACAAGGCACGGCGCGCCGCAACCGGCGCCCGGCCAGGAGACGCCACAATGCTATCACGAACCTCGATACTGTTACTGCTGGTAATGCTGTTGATCTCGGCGGTTGCCTGCTCCGGCGCGACATCGGCCGGCGACTTCGC
>MWBF01000356.1 GCA_002068935.1 Chloroflexi bacterium ADurb.Bin325 | reverse complement strand
CCCGCTGGGGCCGGTCTCCGACCGTGCCCCTGGCTCGGTCGGAGACCGGCCAGAGCAATTTTCGGATAGATTCTTGGTGTTCTTCGCGTCTTTGCGGTTCAATCAGCCGTTGCGCGCGCAAGCGCGTCGATCAGACCGCGCACCTCGCCGGCGCGCAGCCGGTAGCTCGCCCGGTTGGCGATCAGCATCGCCTGGCTTTCGAGGATCACGCGCAGCTCGGTCAGCCCGTTCTCGCGCAGCGTCGAGCCGGTCTGCACGAGGTCGACGATCAGGTCGGCCAGGCCGACGAGCGGGGCCAGCTCCACCGAGCCGGACATGACGATCAGCTCCGGGGCCAGCCCGCGCGCGCGGAAGAACGCCTCGGTCAGCCGCGGGAATTTGGTGGCGATGCGCGGGCTGCGCTCCAGCCGCAGCGGGCGGTCGGGCCGGTCGGCCCGGCCCGCGACGACGAGGCGGCAGCGGCCGAACGGCAGGGAGAGCGGCTCGTAGACATCGCGCGCGGCCTCGCGCACCACATCCAGCCCGACGATGCCCAGGTCGGCCGCGCCGTATTCGACGAAGATGGGTACGTCCGCGGGCTTTGCCATGATGAAGCGCAGCCGGCCGTCGCTGCCCTCCAGCACGAGCTTGCGGCCGTTGTCCCCCTTTGTGGGCAGGCCGTAGCCCGCGCGCTCCAGATAGGCCAGCGCATCGTCGGTCAGCCGGCCCTTGGGCAGCGCAACAATCAGCGGTTCAGCCATCGCAACACCTCTTCCTGATCCGTCAGCGCCAGGCTGCGCACGCCCGCGGCATCCTGGACCTGCAACACGGCGTCGTCGTGGCGCACGGCGCGCGGGATGCCGCGGGCCTGCGCCTGCGCCCAGAGGGCCGGCGCGTCCAGCCCCTCCAGATCCAGCACGACGCGCAGCCCGCGGCCGCGCGCCTCGTTGGCCCAGGCGAGACATGCGGGGCAGCCGTGAGCGGCCAGCAGGACGTCGGCCGTTGGCTCAGGCGTGCGCCGGCCCTGGAGCTCCGCGGCCAGCAGCACGCGATCCAGCGTGAGCGCCCAGCCGACCGCGGGGAGCGGCGGCCCGAAGTGGCCGATCAGGTCGTCGTAGCGCCCGCCGGAGATGACCGCAAAGCCGAGGCCGGGCGCAAAGCCCTCGAACGTGACGCCCGTGTAATAGTCCAGGTCGCGCACCTCGGCCAGGTCGTAGCTGACCGCATCGGCCACGCCGTAGCCTTCGAGCAGCCGGGCCACGCCCCGCAGCTCGGCGAGCGCGGCCATCATCGTGGTGTTGAGGCAGGTCGTCTCGGCCCTGGTTAGCACCGAGGCGTCGCCGGTCAGTTGGGGCAGATCCAGCACCGCACGCCGCGCCAGGGGCGGCAGGTTGGCGGCCTCGGCCAGCAGCGCGGCCAGCTCCGCCTCGGCCTTGCGATCCACGGCCGCGCGCACGTCCGCGGCGAGGCGTTCGGGCAGGTTCAGCGCGGCGAGCAGCCCCCGGAAGAACCCGACGTGACCGAGCGTGATCTTGAACTCGGGCAGGCCGACCGCGCGCAGCGCGGCGACGGCAAGCGCCACGACCTCCGCATCCGCGGCCTGGCCGCCCGCGCCGATCAGCTCGACGCCGACCTGCGTGAACTCGTGCTGGCGGCCGGCGCGCGGGGGCTCGTAACGGAACACGCTGCCCGCGTACGCGATGCGCAGCGGCAGCGGCTGGTCGTACAGCCGCGTGCCGACGACGCGCGCGGTGGGGATGGTCAGGTCGGGCCGCAGCGCGAGCGTGCGGCCGTGGCGGTCGAAGAAGCGGTACATCTCCGCGTCGAGCGCGGAGCCGACGTCGGTCGCCAGCGTGTGGGCGTACTCGAACGTAGGCAGGATGATCTCGCCGTAGCCCCACGCGGCCCAGGTGCGGCGCAGGGCCGCCTCCATGTCGCGCCAGGCCGCGGCGTCCGCAAACAGCAGGTCGCGCACGCCCTCCGGCAGGGGCCGGTCCGCGGAGAAGGAAATGTCGGGCATAATTCCTCGAAATCTGTCGAGCGCTGCTCTGGCCGGTCTCCGACCGAGCCAGAGCCCCATCGTCGCTCCGGTTAACAAAAAAGGACTGGTCGTGCAACCAGTCCTGGGGGCAAGCGCAGATAAGACGCCGACTATGCCGTGCGCCCGCCCCTTCTACGGTGATGATGGCCGTTGAAAAACATGGGCCGAGTTTAGCACAGCCGCGCGCGCGTGTCAAAATTGGCCGCGGCCAGCCGTCAACTTGACCACTTCGGGCGGACACCCTACAATCGTGCTGCATTTCTGACACCCCACACGCTGCACCAGACAAGGAGCCGCCATGAACTGGCACGACCACGTATTCTTCGGCATCCACTACGACCTGCACGCCCACGCGCACGACACCGAGCTGGGCCGCGAGGTGACGCACGAGGGCCTGCGCGAGCAGCTTCTGCGCGTCCGCCCCGACTGGATCCAGGCCGACTGCAAGGGCCACGCGGGCTACACGAGCTGGCCGACCGAGGTGGGCACGACCTCCCCCGGCGTCGTCAAGGATGCGCTGCGCATCCATCGCGATGTCACGGCGGAGCTGGGCATCAAGCTGGGGATGCACTATTCCGGCGTGTGGGACTCGCGCGCTCTGGAGCTGCATCCCCAATGGGCGCGGCTGGACGCGGCGGGCCAGCCCGACCCGGACATGACCTGCCGGCTGAGCGGGTACGACGACGAGCTGATGATCCCGCAACTGCTGGAGATCATCCGCAAGTATGACGTGGACGGCTTCTGGGTGGACGGCGAGAACTGGGCCTCCAAGCCGTGCTGGTGTGAGCGCTGCCGCGCGGAGTATACCCGGCGCACCGGCGAGACGGCCATCCCGTCCCAGGCCGGCGAGCCGGGCTGGGACGCGTGGCTGGCGTTCCACCGCGACCTGTTCGTCGAGCACGTCACGCGCTTTGCGGAGGCGGTTCACGCGGCCAAGCCGGGCTGTCTGGTCTGCTCGAACTGGATGTACACCATCCGCCAGCCCGACCCGGTCATCGCGCCGGTGGACTATCTCAGCGGCGACTTTTCCTGGGCCTGGGGCGCGGACAGCGCGGCCATCGAGGGCCGCCTGCTCGACACCCGCCGACGGGACGCCGGGCTGAGCTGGGATCTGATGGCGTGGGGCTTCACCAAGACCGGCGCGATGCAGGCCGACCCGCCGTGGGTGATGAAGCCCGCGCTCCATCTGTGCCAGGAGGTGTCGGAGGTGGTCGCGCTCGGCGGCGCGGTGATGATCTACAACACGCCGCAGCGGAGCGGCTGGCTGACCGGCTGGCACCAGGATACGATAGCGGAGGTCGCGGCCTTCTGTCGGGAGCGGCGCGATGCCTGCTTCGACACCACTACCGCGTCGCAGGCCGCGGTGGTGTATCTGTCCGATCATTACTATGCGCACAACCGGCCGCTCTTCAACTACGGCGAGGCTGTCCAGCCGATCGAGGGCGCGCTGCACGCGCTGCTGGAGACGGGCCGCTCCACGGATGTGCTGACCGAGGAGGCCGCGCTCGCGCACATGGGCGACTATCTGCTGGTCGTCCTGCCGGAGCAGACGCGGTTCAGCCCCGAGATGATCGCCGCGCTCGAGGCCCATGCGCGCGCGGGCGGCTGCGTGTTGCTGAGCGGCGCAGGCCTGGCCGCGGAGTGTCCCGAACTGGTGGGCGTCGCGGCGGAGAGCGAGCCGATCGCAGGCC
>MWBF01000355.1 GCA_002068935.1 Chloroflexi bacterium ADurb.Bin325 | reverse complement strand
AGTCTGCGCAGGCAGACTGCGCAAGGATAGCCGCAACTTCAGTTGCCAGGCGGGTTCACCTGGCGCAACATGAAACTGCCCTGGCTGCGTCCTGCAATTTCAAATGGCCGACGCGGCCAGGCCAATCGAAGGAGGCCTGCCACAAACCGATGTCCCAGGTTCGTAGTGGGCGCTTCAGCGCCTTATCGGGCGTGGGGCGCTGAGAGCCGATCCGCATAACCTGCTCTGGCCGGTCTCCGACCGAGCCAGGGGGGCACGGTCAGAGACCGGCCCCAGCCTGAAGCGCCTACTACAAACAGGGGCGGCCGCGGGGCCAGCGCGTCTCCTGAGCGGGTTGGCCGATCTGCCGTCTCCATGCTAGAATCAGCACGCCCGCGACGCGGGGCGCGCGTCGCCACCGGCCGCCTGGGCCACCCATTCGGAGGAGCTGCATGAAGAAGTCGTGGCTGCGCTGGTTGCTGGTCATCGGATCGCTCGTCTGCGGCCTCGCGCTGGCCGGCTGCGCCGGCCGGCCGCGCGTCACCCCCACGGCCATCCCCACGCCTACGGCCACGCCCGCGCCGCCGACCGCGACCCCTGTGCCGACCGCGACGCCCGAGCCCACGGCCACGCCGACCCCGACGCCGCCCGTGCTGGGCGCGCCCGGCCCGACGAGCTGGGCCTGTCCCGCGGACGGCCGCAAGATTACCGTCTGGCACGACTGGGCCGGCGACGTCTTCGCCGCGGTGGAGCGCGTCTTTGCGCACTACATGGCCGTCTGCCCGGACAGCGCGGTCGAGCTGGTCTACAAGCCCGACATGAACGACGCGCTGACGGCCGCGGTGCCCGCGAGCCAGGCCCCGGACATCTTCGTCTGGACGAGCGACCACATCGGCTGGCTGGCCGAGGCGGGCAACATCGTGCCGCTGGACGGACGGATCGACGCCGCGGCGTTTGCGGCCGCCTACATGCCGACCGCGGTAGACGCCGTTACCTACGACGGCCAGCTCTACGGGTATCCGGCGTCGGTGGAGTCGCTGGTCATGCTCTACAACAAGGATCTCATCGACGAGGCCGAGCTGCCCAGGACCACCGATGACCTGCTCAGCCTGGCGCGCGAGTGGCGCAAGAGCGACTATCTGTTCGTCTACAGCGCAAAGAACGACGCCTATTTCTCGGCCCCCTGGTGGCAGGCCGCGGGCGTGACGGTCGTGGACGAGGCCGGCGTCTCCACGTTCCAGGGCGAAGGCGGCTATGCCGCGGGCCATTTCATCGAGGCGCTCAGGGCCGTCATGCCGGAGGAGATCGACTACGACATCGCGGATGCGCTGTTCCGCGGGGGCTTTGCCGCGCTGACCGTCAACGGCCCCTGGTATCTCGGCGACCTGGACGCGGTGGGCATGAACTACGGGCTGGCGCTGCTGCCGGTGTTCAGCCCGACCGGCCGGCCCGCGATGCCCTTTGTCAGCGCCAGGACGCTGATGCTGGCAAAGAACGCGGCGCGGCGGGGCGCGGCGGAGGCCGCGCTCGACGTGATGCAGTACTTCACCAGCCCCGAGGCGCAGGTCTACCTGGCGCAGGTCGCCGCGCTGGCGCCGACGAGCCGGGCCGCGCTCGCCCATCCGAACATGCAGGGGCTGCCCGTGCCCGCGCTGCTGGCCGCGCAGGCCGCGAACGGCCGGCCCCTGCCGTCCACCCCGTACATGGCTGCCCTATGGGAGCCGATGGCGCTGGGCGTGGAGTGCATCTGGACCGGCGGCGGCACGGTCGAGGAGTGCGTGGATCGGATGCAGGCCCTGGCGGAGAAGTATGTCCGGGAGATCAGGTGGTGACGGGGTGAGCCGGTAGCCGCGGGCAGCCGCGCCTGCCCCGTCACGGGGTCATATCGGCGACGCACGTCTCAGCGACGGCCTGCATCGCCGCGGCGCCGTCCTCCGGCGTCACCTCGCCCGCTATCACCGCGGCCAACTGCGAGTCGATGCCCTGCCAGGCGCAGGCCATCTCCAGCGCGGCCGGCACCCCGCGCGCCAGGCGGAGCTGCGCCATGATGGCGGCCCGCTGCGGGTCGTCGGTGATGGCCGGGTTCTGCGCGGTGAGGACGTGGCTGGGCAGCCGGCCCAGCTTCAGCAGCCACTGCTCCTGCGCCTCGTCCGAGGTCATCCACTCGGCAAAGCGCACCGCGGCCGCCAGCCGCTCGTCCTGCGTGTTGGCCGAGATGAACCAGTAGCGCCCCGTCGCCATCGGCGCGGGCAGCAGTTGCGTGCTGCTGACGCGGGGCAGCAGCACCACCGCGACATCCAGCCCCAGGCCCTGATAGCGCGACAGGTTCCACGCGCCGTCGATGATATAGGCGGCGCGGCCCTGGCTGAACAGGCTGAAGGCCCGGTCGTAGCTTGCCTGCTGGGGCACGACCCCCGCGATCTTCAGGTCGCGCACGAAGGTCAGCGCGGCGACCATCTCCGCCGTGTCCAGCGCGGGCCGATCCGCGGCGTCCAGCGGCCAGCCGCCGTGCCCGCTCAGCCAGGGGATGAGCCAGTAGGATTCGGCCAGCGGATAGACCAGGCCGTAGGTCGCGCTGATCGGGTCGGTCAGCCGGCCGAGCTGCGCCAGCCACGCATCCGTGTCCACGGGCGCGGTCGCGGTGACGTGCAGCGTGTCGCTGATGTAGCCGCGGTTCTGCAAGAGCAGCAGGTGGCTGCCGTAGTTCTCCGGCAGGGCCCACGGCCGGCCGCGGACGGTGACGCCCGCCAGCGCGCCGGAGAAGTACTGGGCGAGGAAGTCCTTATCGTACAGCTCCTCGATCGGACGGACGATGCCCAGCTCGCTGAAGGGGCCGGCAAACTCGCCGCGGGCGCGCACCAGATCTGGCCCGCGGCCGGCGCGCGCCTCGTTGCGCACCTGGTTGCGCAGGTCGTCGTAGCTGAAGTGGGTGCGCGTGATCGTGACGCCGGGGTTGGCCTGCATGAACGTCGCGGTGAGCTCGTCGAGCAGCACGCCCGCCATGTCCTCGTCGTCCTCCCAGAAGGTCAGCGTCAGCGGGCCGGCCGGCGCGGGGAGCTGCAGCGGCGCCAGCGTGGGCGTCGGGGTCGGGGGGCCGGGCGTCGCCGCGGGCGGCCGGCCCGCACAGGCCGAGAGCGCGAGCGCCAGCCCCAGGACGCCGAAGGTGATGAGCAGGCCCGCTGCGCGCGGCAGCAGTCTGATGATCCGGTGCATGGCCGTCATTATACCCCCGTTGCGCGGGAGTTGGGAAGAAACGGCCGGGTTATGTTACAATCCGGGCACGCTAGAATCCAGGGCAGAGCATGAGCAGACAGATTTTCGATATCAGCCAGACCCTTTCCGCGCGCACCCCCGTCTGGCCCGGCGACCCCGCGGTCGAGGTGGTTTCGCTGCGCGAGGCGACGGCCGAGCAGGAGGCCAGCGCAGACCCGCCCTCCTTTGTCTCCCGCCTGAGCCTGAGCACGCACGCCGGGACCCACGTCGATCCGCCCGCCCATTTCATCCCCGGCGCGGCGACGGTCGACGCCATGTCGCTCGACGCGCTGATCGGGCCGGCATGGGTGGCCGCAATCGACGGGCCGGGGCCGATCGGCGCGGAGCAACTGGCCGCGGCCGGCATCCCCGCGGGCACGACGCGGCTGCTGCTGCGCACCGAGAACTCCCTGCGCGACCATGCGGCGTTCGACCCCGCGTTCGTCGCCATCGACGAGGGGGCGGCCCGCTGGCTGCTGGCGGCCGGGGTGCGGCTGG
>MWBF01000354.1 GCA_002068935.1 Chloroflexi bacterium ADurb.Bin325 | reverse complement strand
ATCGGCGAGGCCGCGGCGGAGCGCGGCCCCCGGGTCGAGCCGCCCACGCGGCCCGGCCGGGAGATCGTCGGCGGCGCGGAGACCCAGGACTTCCCCGATTGTTGCGCGCTGGGCGACGACCGCGGCTATTACTGTTCCGGCACGCTCATCGCGGCCAACGTGGTCGTGACCGCGGAGCACTGCCGGGGCCTGACGCGCGCCTATCTCCGCGGCGCCGACGTGACAAAGCCGGCGGACGCCGAGATCATCCCGATCGTGGGTGAGTTCGTCCACCCCGAGCTCGACCTGCGCGTCCTGCTCCTGGCGCACGACGCGGCCACGCCCCCGCGCACCGTCGGCAGCGCGGCCCAGTTGGACGGCATCGCGGAGGTCACCCTCGTCGGCTTCGGCACGATCGACCCGGACGGCCGGTTCGGCTACGGCGTCAAGCGCCGGGTGGACGTGCCCGTCCAGACGTTCGACTGCGGGCAGATGGGCGATCCGAAGCGCTACGGCTGTCTGCCGGGCCGCGAGATCGTCGCCGGCCACGCCGGGTTGATGCTCGACTCGTGCAAGGGCGACAGCGGCGGGCCGCTCTACATCCAGAAGGACGGCGAGTTCTATCTGTTGGGCGCGACCTCGCGCGGCGCGCGCGGCGGGTTCCGCGAGTGCGGCGACGGCGGCATCTACGTGCGCGTCGACCTCTGCCTGGACTGGATCCGCGAGGTGACCGGCGCAGAGATCGCGCAGGCCGCGTGATGGCTGTGCGGACGGAGGTGTGACGATGCCCAGGGAACTCAACCGTCAGGCCCATATCGTCTTGCGCGAGGCCCTGACCGGCCTGTACTGGAACGTGCCGGATATCAGGCTGATCGCAAGGGACGCGGGGCTCAACGTCGGCCGCATCGGCTGGAACGAGGCCGCGCAGATCTCGTGGGAGAACGTCCTGAACGAGGCCAACAACCAGGGGTTGGTCAGGACGCTGGCGCAGCGCGTGCTCAAGGATTATCCCAACGAAGAGCAGATCAAGCTGGCCGCGGCGGGCGAGCTGACCGTGATCCCGACTCCTTCGTTGCCCACGGATGACCTGACGCGGTTGAAGGGCCAGGGCAACCTGGAGAAGATCATCGGCGCGGCGAGCACCTTCCGGCCGATCGCGTTCCTGGAGCGCGGCATGGAGGCGGCGCGGCCGGTGTGCCGCGTGGTGTTGCCGCTCAAGCCGGGCGAGGACAAGCCCGCAACCGGCAGCGGCTTCCTTATCGGCGGCAACATCCTCATCACCAACCACCACGTCCTGCCGGATGCCGCGACGGCCCGCGCCGCGCGCATCGAGTTCAACTATCAGACGGACGCGCTCGGCGCGGAGCTGACGCCGGTCGCCTATGACCTGGACCCGGACGCGCCCAACGGCTTCGCCACCTCGCCCCTGGATGAGCAGGGCGGCGATGACTGGACCGCGGTCAGGGTCAAGAACGATCCCGTGGCGCGCTGGGGCGCGCTGACCCTCTTCAAGCTGGAGGACGGCGCACCGCAGGCGAAGGATGAGGTCATCGTCATCCAGCATCCGGGCGGCGGCCGCAAGCAGATCGCCCTCTCGCACAACACGGTCGTGGACGCCAACGACCGCCGCGTGCAATACCTGACCGACACCGCGGAGGGCTCCTCCGGCTCGCCGGTGTTCGATGTCAGGTGGCGCGTGGTCGCGCTGCATCACGCCGGCGACTGGCTGACCGGCGTGACGACCGGCAAGCCGGTGTACGCCAATCAGGGCATCCACGTCAACCGGCTCGTCGAGGGCTTGCAGGCCGCGCGGATCTTGTAAGCGGCCATCTTGCATGGCCGCCCCTTTGCCGTATAATCCTCGTTCCTTGCCTTTCTCCGCCCGGCGGGGAAGGGCAAGGGGTGGGAGCCATAGCCGCCCGCGCCCCGGCGCAAAGCTGTGGGGCGCGCAGACTCGATCCCCGGAGATGTTCGCATGACGTGGCACGCATCGCTCAGCCGACTGGTCCAGATCCTCGCGAACCTGTATGGCACGGAAGCAGAGGCCCGCCTTGTTGCAAAGGATGCCGGGCTGGATCTGACGCGCATCTCTTTCAGCGGCAGCGCGCAGGTCATCTGGGACGCCATCGTGGCCGAGGCGCATAAGCAGAACAAGGCGCCGGCGCTCATCGAGCGGGCGCGTGTCGATTTTCCCACAGAGACCGGTCTGCCCGCCATCTTGCAGGACTATCTCGCCTGGCGACGGGAGGCGACGGTGGCCGAGGCGCCGTCGGCCCCGCGCAGCTATCAACTGACGGCGCAGCAGAAGCGCCAGCTCGTCGATGCGCTGCTCGGCTGCCCGACGATGCAGGGCGGCCAGAGCCGCGACGCGGTGCTGGACGACCTGCGCGCCGAGATCAGGAACACCGCCAGGCGGCACAGCTCCGCGCGCGTAGACGTGAACAACATCGTCAGCGCCGCGCTGGCCTATGCGGGCGGGCTACAGGAGTTGGTCGAGGCCGTGCGCAACTACGAGGGCGACTCGCTGCCGATGGCCGAGGTGGACCGGACGGTCGCGTCCTTCGGGTGAGGCCGCGGCGTCTCCAGGGCCGGGCAACCGACAGAAAAGAGGATAGGACGCCAATGCTTGCTGACATCGTCCGCCGGCTGGCAGATCTGCTGGCCGAGCAACTCCCCGATATAGCCGATGCGCGGCGCTTTCTCCGGGCCGCCGGCATCGAGCCGGCCTCTGCCCGGCTCGACGACGCGCAGGACTGCGTCGCCTGGTGGCGGGCCGCGCTCGAGACGGTGACGGAGGAGCAGGTGGGCCGGCTGCTGGAGCTGGCCCGGCAGGAGTTTCCCGGCCTGCTCCAGTTGTTGATCGTGCAGGATGCTTTCGAGCGCTGGCGGCCCAAGGGCCATCAGGGCTCTCGAGGCATCGAGCCCGTTGGGCCCGGACCGGTCGCCCCGCCGACGCCAAAAGCAGCCGAGCCGTCTCCTGCACCCTCCATCGCCGACGCCGCGGTGATCACCCTGCGCCTGGATGCTGCCGTGCCGGAGCGCGTCGTGGTGGACCGGCCCTTTACGATTGCCGTCGCCGTCCGCTGGCCGTCCTCCCCGCGGCTGAGCGAGGCGGATCTGCCCGTCACGCGGTCGGACGATACGCAGGTGTTCTGGCCATCAGATCAGCCGTTCGTGCGGCTGCGGCTGATGGTGTCCTCCGCCTACTGCACGGTGAACGACGAGCCGTCGCGCCCCTTCAGGCTCTATCGGGGCCACGACTCGCCCATCTTCTACTTCTCCCTGACGCCCACGGTCACGGGCCCGATCGATGTGCGGATCGAGCTGTATCAGGAGGACGACCTCATCGGCAGCGCCCGCGTCAACACCACCGCGGACCGGGGCGAACGGCTGGCCGGCGTGATGAATCTCACCTTTCCCAGCCAGACCGTCGAGGCCGCGCGGATGACCGCCGCCGCAAAGATGGCGCTGGCGAAGGCGTTGCTGGGTTGTCCCACGGTGCTCGACCGGCAGAACCGGGATGCGGTCGTCAACGACCTGCCCGATGAGATCCGGCTCGGCGTGAGCCGCAGCGATTCGGCCCTGCTCGATGTGCAGAACATCATCGGCCTGGCGCTGAATTACGAGGGCGGACTGGACGCCTTCATCGCGGGGGTGCGCCTGTTCGAGGGCAATTCGCTCTCCATGGCGAAGGTCGATCGCGTCCTGGGCGAGATCGGCTGGGTCGGCCAGCCCGGCTGACCGCAGCGCGCCGGCGG
>MWBF01000353.1 GCA_002068935.1 Chloroflexi bacterium ADurb.Bin325 | reverse complement strand
GCGGGCGCGATGCCCAGCCGGTCGATCTCCGCGGCCTCGACGCGGCCCATACCGACCGCGAGCGCGCACGCCAGGATCGGGCCGTACAGAGCCTCTCGCGCCGCCGGGGTCAGCCGCTTCGAATCATCCACGCGGCCGAGCAATGGAGCGAGCCGCGCGGCGTCCGGCGGGAGCACGACCGCGGCCGCGACCACCGGCCCGGCCCATGCGCCGCGCCCCACCTCGTCCACCCCCGCGACGGCCCGGTAGCCGCTGGCCCAGAGCTCCTGTTCGAATGCCAGCCCGGCACGCTCGATATGACGCATCGGCATACCCGTTGTTGCTCACGCAAAGCCGCTAAGACAGCAAAGCGCCTTCTCTTTTGCTTTGCGCCTTTGCGTGAGCTTTGCGCTTAGTGTCTATCCGAAAACTCGCTTCGGCTTACCTCACCCCCCATCCCCCTCTCCTGAGGGCGAGCCTTCGGCTCGCCCTCAGGAGAGGGGGAGCCGAGGGGGTGAGGCCTGGCGCTCAGCAGGTTTTTGGATAGGTTCTTAACCATAAAAGGCGCAGGAGGTTTCCTGCGCCTTGCGCCCCATCGGATTGTCCATGACCGGGCGGTTAGTTGGCCCGGCGTTCCTTCAGGCGGGCAGCCTTGCCGGTGCGGCCGCGCAGGAAATAGAGCCGCGAGCGGCGCACCTTTGCGTGGCGCAGGACCTCGATCTTCCCGACCCGCGGGGAGGAGAAGAGCCAGGTGCGCTCGACGCCGACGCCGTGCGAGGCAATGCGCCGCACGGTGAAATTCTTGTTCATCCCGCCCCCGCGCACGCGGATGACGAGGCCCTGGAAGACCTGAAGGCGTTCCTTCTCGCCTTCGACGATCAGGCTGTGGACCTTGACGGTGTCGCCGGGCTCCAGTTCGGGCAGATCCGTGCGGACGGCTGCTGCATCCAGAGAGTCAATCAGGTTTGCCATCGTAGTTACCCTTCGTTTGCTAATCAATCGACCGGCCCGCCGTCGCTCGAACTGGGCCACGCCAGTTCATCACCTACAGGAAGCACGGAGCGCACATGTCACGAAGCGATATTTTAGCACAGATGGTCGCGTCGGCCAAAAAGAGAGGGTGTCTGTTTCACGAACCTTTCTCGTCCGCCTCCGCCTCCAGCCGGGCCAGAAAGGCGCGATCCGCCGCGGAGAGCGGCGCCGAGTCGAGCAGGTCGGGCCGGCGCTCCCACGTGCGACGGAGCGCCTGCTCGCGCCGCCAGCGCGCCACCTTTGCATGATCGCCGGAGGAGAGGATCTCCGGCACGCCCTCCGCGCGGTAGACCGCGGGCCGGGTGTACTGCGGATACTCCAGCAGGCCCGTGGCGAACGAATCCTCGTAGGCCCCGGCCTCGCAGCCGAGCGCGCCCGGCAGCAGCCGCGTCACCGCATCCACGATGATGGCCGCGGCCAGCTCGCCGCCGGAGATGACGAAGTCGCCGAGCGAGATCTCGTCGGTGATCAGCCCCGTGCGCACCCGCTCATCGACCCCCTCGTAACGGCCGCAGATCAGCGCGAGGCGCGCGTGCGCGGCCAGCTCCTCGGCCACGGCCTGCGTAAAGGTGCGGCCCTGGGGCGAGAGCAGGATGATCGGCGCATCGGACAGCGGGCGCGGCTCACCGTCAGCGGGCGGCTCATCCGCCGGCGCGCCGCCGAAGGTCCAACCCGGCTCATGGCGCAGGACGGTCTCCACCGCGCGGAAGATCGGCTCCGGCTTCATCACCATGCCGCCGCCGCCGCCGTAGGGCGTATCGTCGGTCACGCGATGGCGGCCCTCTGCATAGTCGCGGATGTTGTGGAGCGCGACGGAGATGACGCCGCCCTCCAGCGCGCGCTTGAGGATGCTGTCGCCCAGGAAGCCGCCGAACATGCCGGGGAAGAGCGTGAAGATATCGAAATGCGTCATGTGGCAATTTTAGCACAAGAGCGGTAGAATAGGCGAAGAGGCGGACGCCGTCCGACAGACGACGAACGACGGGCGGAAATCATGGTCGCCGCCGTCCTCACAGGTGGATCGGTTGCAGAACGACGGACGCAGGAGACGTCGCGGCAGGGTGTTGACCCTGCTTCTCGTCGCCTTCTGGCTGACAGCCGGGAGCACGCCGGCGCTGGCGCGCGAGGCGGAGCCGAATTTTAGCCAGCGTCAGGCGAATACGGCCGCACGGGATGTCGGGCCTCCCGCCGCGCAGAGCCGCGCCCGCGTGCTGGCCGCGGACGAGCTGCCCGCGGCGCACCTGTGGCTGGCGCGGCCCTTCGCCCCGCAGTACCAGTTGGCCCCCGCGGTCACCTTTCCGTATGGCAGCACGGGCGGCGGCCGCTACGTGCTGCACACGGGGATTGACATCGGCAACCCCATGTCCACGCCGGTCCTGGCAATGGCCGAGGGCGTGGTCGTGTACG
Organism: Chloroflexi bacterium ADurb.Bin325; assembly: GCA_002068935.1. Taxonomy (GTDB): domain Bacteria; phylum Chloroflexota; class Anaerolineae; order CG2-30-64-16; family CG2-30-64-16; genus MWBF01. Next base: position 1,336 of record MWBF01000353.1, on the reverse strand, counting down.
CGGGCGACGACCGGCTGCGCCTTTTCGGGCCGAAGCCCTCCTTCTACGGCAACCTCGTCGTGGTGCAACTGACGCGCACGGTGGACAGGCTGCCGGTCTACGTGCTCTACGGCCACCTCGACGAGGTGCGGGTGATGACGGGGCAGAGGGTCGACGCCGGCGATATGATCGGCGCGGTGGGCATGACCGGCATCGCGATCGGGCCGCATCTCCACGTCGAGGTGCGCGTCGGCAGGATGGATCGCTGGCACACGCTCAACCCCGAGCTCTGGCTCGCACCCTTGCCCGGCGCCGGGACCGTCGCCGGGCGCGTGCTGACGCTCGACGGCGCGCCCGTCACCGACGCCACGGTCTATCTCTACCGCGGGGACGCGCTGTGGCGCATCGGCGCGACCTACCCCGCGGAAGAGACCATCAACTCTGACCCGGCATGGCAAGAAAACTTCGTCCTCTCCGACATCCCCGCGGGAAACGCGCAGCTCGTCGTGCGAGACGGCGCGCGCAACATCTCCCTGCCCATCCGGGTGCGCGCGGGCGAGCTGACCTTCGTGGAGTTCCGCATCGGGGGCTGACCGGTCTCCGATCCCCCGGCTCGATCGGAGACCGGCCAGAGCGGGTTGTTCAGATGGACGCTAAGGCGCCGTCAGCCAGCGCGCATAGATGCGGTCGAGGGTCCCGTCCGACTTCAGCGCGGCCAGCGCGGCGTTGACCTCGGCCAGCAGCTCCGGCGCGCCGACCGGCAGCACGATCACGTAGGGGTCGCTGACAAGCGGCTCGCCCGCGATCCGCAGGCGGCTCGCCGCAGGGTGGAGCGCCAGGCTGATGGCGTCCACCAGCGCGGCGTCCGCCTCGCCGGCAAGGACGGCGCCCAGGGCCGCGTCGACCGACTCGCGCACGACCGGCGTCAGCCCGCCTGTCAGCTCGCGCGCCAGGCGGCGCGCCTCCGCATCGCCGATGCTGCCCCACTCCACGGCCACCCGCCTGCCCGCCAGATCCGCCGGCCCCTCGAGCGTGCTCGTCAGCGGGACGGCCAGCACCGTGCCCGCCTCGATATAGGGGTCGGAGAACGCCACGTCCCGCGTCCGGTGCTCGATCACGGGCAGCGCGGACACCGCGGCGTCGATCCGCCGCGCCGCGACCGCATCCATCAGCTCGTCGAACCCCACGCCGACGAACTCCGTGCGCACCCCCCAGCGCGCGGCGATGGCCTCGGCCAGATCTACGTCCAGGCCGACCGGCTGCTGCGTCGCGCCGTCCAGGATCTCGAAGGGCGGGAAGCTGGGGTCCAGGCCGACGCGCCACACGCCGGTCTCGCGGATGTGCGCCCACAGGCGGT
>MWBF01000352.1 GCA_002068935.1 Chloroflexi bacterium ADurb.Bin325 | reverse complement strand
CCTACTGGTACCAGACGCTGCCCGCGGCCCCCTTCCCGCCCCTGTTGGATCGGGACGGGCTGGAGATCATCTAGCATTCGCCCAAAAGCGTCAAGGTTCGTAGCAGGCGCTGAAGCGCCCACTACAAGCCTCAGAGCGTCAAGGTTCGTTACAGGCGCTGAAGCGCCCACTACAAGCCCAAGAGCGCCATAAGGTTCGTAGTAGGCGCTTTAGCGCCCGGCGTGCTGAAGCGTCCACTACAAGGCCCCAAAAGCGTCAAGGTTCGTAGCAGGCGCTGAAGCGCCCACTACAAGCCTCAGAGCGTTAAGGTTCGTAGTAGGCGCTTTAACCGCCCGGCGTGCTGAAGCACCCACTACAAGCCCAAGAGCGCCATAAGGTTCGTAGCAGGCGCATCAGCGCCCCACGATAAACCGGAGGTGGAAATGACAGTAGACGCCCGACTGCTCGCCCGATGCGAGCTCACCTACGAATTTGCCGCACAACAGTTGCGCCGGCTGATCGAGACCCACCCGGATCGCTTCCCCATGTACACCGTGCAGGGCAAATGGATGCATGAAGGCGAGGCGTGGACGAACTGGTGCGAGGGCTTCCTGGGCGGCCAGCTATGGTTGCTACACGAACACACTGGCAATGCCTACTGGCGCGAGCGCGCCGAGCACTATTCGCGGCTGATCGAACACCGCAAGACCGACCGCACGGTGCACGACCTCGGCTTCCTCTTCTGGTCCACCTGGAAGCGCTGGTACGACCTGACCGGCGACCCCGCGATCGAGCAGGTCGTCATCGACGCGGGCCGGACGCTGAGCCTGCGCTTCAAGGAGCGCGGCCGCTACCTGCGCTCGTTCGTCGCGGACGAGAGCCTGTTCATCGACATCATGATGAACGTCGGCATCATCTTCTACGCCGCGCAGCGGACGAACGACCCCGCGCTGCTGCGCATCGCGACCGAACACTGCCTGACTACACGCAAACGCCTCGTCCGGGGCGACGGCTCCACCGCGCACGAGGGGCTGTTCGACCTGGTGACCGGCGAGTTCATCCGCCAGAGCACGCACCAGGGCTGGCGCGACGACTCCTCGTGGGCGCGCGGGCTGTGCTGGGCGCTGTACGGGTTCGGCACGGTGTACGGGTTCACGCACGACGCGCGCTATCTGCAAACCGCGGAGCTGTGCGCGAACTTCTACATCGAGCACACCCCCGCGCACGGCGTCCCGCCGAACGACTGGGACGAGCCGGACCCCGCGCTGCCCTACGAGAGCTCCGCCGCGGCCATCGCGGCCAGCGGGCTGCTCAACCTCGCCCGGCTGACCGGCGACCCCGCGCGTAGCCTGCACTACCGGTCGTACGCCCTGCGCATCCTCGAGACGCTCACCGGGCCGGAGTTCCTGGCCATCGACACGCCCGGCTGGGAGGGCATCCTCAAGCACGGCATGTATCATCAGCGCAAGGGGCTGGGCGTGGACGAGAGCGTCATGTGGGGCGAATACTTCTTCCTGGAAGCGGTCGGGAAGGTGCTCCATGGCGGCTGAAGGCGGCGGCCGGGCCGAGACCGGCGTTGCGTTGGTGACGGGCGCGAGCCGGGGCATCGGCCGCGGCATCGCGCTCGCGCTGGCGGAGCACGGCTGGAGCGTCGTGGTCAACTACCGCGGCAACGCGGACGCCGCGCAGGCAACCCGGCAGGCGGTCGAGGCGCATGGCGCGGCGTGCCTGCTCGTCCAGGCGGACATCGCGGATGCACACGGCCGCGCGCGCCTGCTGGACGAGACGCTGGCCCGCTTCGGCCGCATCGACCTTCTGGTAAATAACGCGGGCATGGCCCCGCGCCAGCGCGTGGACCTGCTCGAAGTGAGCGAGGCCAGCTACGACGAGGTGCTGGCCGTCAACCTGAAGGGGCCGTTCTTCCTGGCCCAGGCCGCGGCGCGCGCCATGATCGCCCAGCCCAGGGGCGCAATCCGGCCGCGCATCATCAACATCGGATCGATCAGCGCCTATACTGCCAGCATCAACCGGGCCGAATACTGTATCTCCAAGGCCGGCGTCGCGATGCTGACCGCGCTCCTGGCCGACCGGCTGGCGGAGCACGACATCGGCGTATACGAGCTGCGCCCCGGCATCATCGACACGGACATGACCGGCCCGGCCAAGGCGAAGTATGACCGGCTCATCGGCGAGGGGCTGACGCCCATCCGCCGGTGGGGGACGCCGGAGGACGTCGGCCGGACGGTCGCCGCCATCGCGGAGGGCTACCTGGACTTCTCCACCGGCGAGGTCATCAACGTAGACGGCGGCTTTCATCTGCGCAGGCTGTGATCTCACCCCTGCGCCGAGCAGCCATCTCACAAAGGAAGATGCACATATGGCATACCGACGTGTTGCACAGCTCCGCCGGCCAGCAGACCTGGCAGCCCACCTGGCCGGGCTGGGGATCGAGATCCCCTTCGATGAGGCCCTGGAGACCGGCCCCCATGCGCCCCTCGCGCAGCCGTATCAACTGCCGAACGGCTTCACCGTCGGCAACCGGTTCGCGGTGCTGCCGATGGAGGGGTGGGACGGCTCCACGGACGGCGCGCCCTCCGAGCTGACGCTGCGGCGCTGGCGCCGTTTCGGGCGGAGCGGCGCAAAGCTCATCTTCGGCGGCGAGGCGGTGGCCGTGCGCCACGATGGCCGCGCAAACCCGAACCAACTGCTCATCAACGAAGCCAACCTGCCCGCGCTGGCTGGGCTGCGCGAGGCGCTGGTCGCAGAGCACCTGGCCGCGCACGGCCGGACCGACGACCTGCTCATCGGCCTCCAGCTCACCCATTCGGGCCGCTTCGCCCGGCCCAACGGCAAGCAGCTCGAGCCCTCCATCCTCTACCATCACCCGCTGCTCGACCGCAAGTTCCGCATCTCGCCCGACCACCCGCTGTTCAGCGACGACGACATCGCCCGGCTGATCGAGGACTTCGGCCGCGCCGCGGCGCTGGCCCAGCGCGCGGGGTTCGCGTTCGTCGATATCAAGCACTGCCACGGCTACCTGGGCCACGAGTTTCTCAGCGCGGTCGACCGGCCGGGGCGCTACGGCGGCAGCTTCGAGAACCGCACGCGCTTCCTGCGCGAGGCGGCCGCCGCGGTGCGCGCGGCCGCGCCGGGGCTGGAGATCGCGGTGCGCGTCAGCGCGTTCGACCTCATCCCCTTCAAGCCCGGCCCGGACGGCGCGGGCGTGCCGGACTGGCCGGACGGGCCGGACGCCGGCTATCGCCACGCGTTCGGCGGCGACGGCACGGGCCTGGGGCTGGATCTGACCGAGCCGAAGCGCTTCCTCGACCTCCTGGCCGAGCTCAGCATCCGCCTGGTCTGCATCACCGGCGGCAGCCCGTACTACAACCCGCACATCCAGCGACCCGCGCTCTTCCCGCCCTCGGACGGCTACCAGCCGCCGGAGGACCCGCTGGTAGGCGTTGCACGGCAGGTCGCGGTGACGGCGCAACTCAAGGCACACCGCCCTGAGCTGTGCTTCGTTGGCTCTGGGTATTCATATCTCCAGGAGTGGTTACCCAACGTTGCACAAGCAGTCGTGCGCTCAGGGCAGGCCGACTTCGTGGGATTGGGCCGCATGGTGTTGCCTTACCCCGACATGGCCACCGATGCCCTGAACGGACGGGTGCTGGACCGGCGCCGCATCTGTCGTACCTTTAGCGACTGCACGACCGCACCGCGCATGGGATTGGTCTCTGGCTGTTACCCCCTCGACGCCTTCTACAAACAGAGGTCGGAGAAGGCGCAGTTGGACGAGGCGA
>MWBF01000351.1 GCA_002068935.1 Chloroflexi bacterium ADurb.Bin325 | reverse complement strand
CGCGGGGAGCGGCGCGGCCGCGCCGCAGGGCCGCCAGGCGGCCGGCCTCGACCTGAACGGCCTGCTGGAGCAGATGAGCCAGGACAGCAGCATGGCCGACGAGCTGGCGCAGAAGGCCGGCATCGACAAGGCCACGGCCCAGAAAAGCCTGCAAGAGGTCCTCGCCGCGCTCAGCCAGCAGCGCCGCGACCAGGCCCCCGGCTCCGGCCAGGCAAAATCGGGCGGCATGGACGACCTGCTCTTCAAGCCCAACCGTTGAGGCAACTGGCCCTGAAGACGCCGGGGGCGGTGAGACTCGATCTCGTCGCCCCCGGCGTTTTTTGTTGGGCGGAGCGGTTGACAGCAGGCCGGGGAACCTCTATACTCACCACAATCGCGATGGCCGCGCGGGTGCGCCGCGCGGACCATAGCCGGGGCTTGAACTTATGGAAATAAGTTCTCGAATAAATCAAGGTTCGATGCAACAAATCGGATCGGCTCGAAGCCGCACGAGACCGTAATGCTGGGGCCGGTCTCTGACCGTACCCCCTGGCTCGGTCGGAGACCGGCCAGAGCGGGTGACTCGGATCGGCTCGAAGCCGCACGAGGCCGTAATGCTGGGGCCGGTCTCTGACCGTGCCCCCTGGCTCGGTCGGAGACCGGCCAGAGCGGGTGACTCGGATCGGCTCGAAGCCGCACGAGACCGTAGCGCTGGATGTATTTGCCCCATCCAGACAAAACCCAATTTTTGAACCAGGAGATGGACAATGACGACCACCGAAACACGCAGGCGTCTGCGCGACGCGACGAAGAAATCATGGGCCGAGCCGTGGAAGATCAAGATGGTGGAGCACGCCCACTGGACCACGCGCGAGTATCGCGCGCAATGTCTGGCCGAGGCCGGCTACAACACCTTTCTGTTGCGCTCGGAGGATGTCTACATCGACCTGCTGACCGACTCCGGCACGTCGGCCATGAGCGACCATCAGTGGGCCGGCATGATGCTGGGCGACGAGGCTTATGCGGGCAGCCGCAACTTCTACACCCTGGAGGCCGCGATCCAGAAGTACTACGGCTACAAGTACATCGTGCCGACGCACCAGGGCCGCGGGGCCGAGAACATCTTGTCGCAGATCTATATCGAAAAGGGCGATTTTGTCCCCGGCAACATGTACTTCACCACGACCCGCCTGCACCAGGAGCTGTCCGGCGGCACGTTCGTGGATGTCATCATCGACGAGGCGCACGACCCCCAGTCGCTGCATCCGTTCAAGGGCAACGTGGATCTGGACAAGCTGGAGGCGCTGATCGCCAAGGTCGGCGCGGAGCACATCCCCTACGTCTGCCTGGCCGCCACGGTGAACCTGGCCGGCGGCCAGCCGGTCTCCATGCAGAACGCGCGCGAGCTCAAGGCGCTGTGCGCGCGCCACGGCATCCCGGTGATGATGGACGCCACCCGCGCGGTGGAGAACGCGTACTTCATCCAGCAGCGCGAGCCGGGCTACGGGGACAAGAAGATCGCCGAGATCCTCTACGAGTTCTGCTCCTACACCGACGGCTGCACCATGAGCGGCAAGAAGGACCCGCTGGTGAACATCGGCGGCTGGCTGGCGCTGAACGATTACGAGAAGTTCGAGGAAGCCCGCAACATGGTGGTGGTCTACGAGGGGCTGCACACCTACGGCGGCATGGCCGGCCGCGATATGGAGGCGATGGCGCGCGGCATCGAGGAGTCGGTGGACGACGACTATATGCGGTCGCGCATCGGCCAGGTGGTCTATCTGGGCCAGAAGCTGCTGGACTGGGGCGTGCCCATCGTCCAGCCCATCGGCGGCCACGCGATCTTCCTGGATGCGCGGCGCTTCTACCCGCACATCCCGCAAGATCAGTTCCCCGCGCAGGCGCTGGCGGCCGACCTGTTCCTGGAGGGCGGCGTCCGGGCCATGGAGCGCGGGATCGTCTCCGCCGGCCGCGACCCGGCCACCGGCGACCACCGCTATCCCAAGCTGGAGCTGGTGCGGCTGACCATCCCGCGGCGCGTGTACACCCAGGCGCACATGGATGTCACCGCCGAGGCCGTGGAGGAAACGTTCTGGATGCGCGACCGCGCAACCGGGCTGCGCATGATCTACGAGCCGAAGTATCTGCGCTTCTTCCAGGCGCGGTTCGAGCGGATGTGAGAGAACCACGGAGGCAATGTGCGAGTTCTCAAACACAGCATCAAGCGCATGGCCCTATGAACGACGCAGCGATCGATGGAAAAATGACAAACGTCTCCGTGTCTCCGTGGCTATCGTGGTTACGTGCGGCGCTGGCGCGGCCGCTGCCCGGCCTGCCCGGCCAGATGGGCATGTCGCCCAGGCCGCGGCCGGGCGCGGAGCGCATCCTCGATCCCGACCTGGACTGCCGCCGCGCGGGCGTGCTGGCGCTGCTCTACCCCGGCGATGCGGGGGCCGCGCCGTACATCGTCCTCACCCGCCGCACGAACTCGGTCGAGAGCCACCGCGGGCAGATCTCCTTCCCCGGCGGCAGCATGGAGCCCGGCGAGGACGCGGTGGCCGCCGCGCTGCGCGAGGCGCAGGAGGAGCTGGGCGTGGATCCGGCCGCGCTGACCGTGGTAGGCCGGCTCTCGCCGCTCTACATCCCGCCGAGCGACTTCTGCATCTACCCGGCGGTCGCATACGCCGCGGCGCGGCCGGCGTTCGTCCCCAGCCCTCACGAGGTAGCGGAGGTGCTGGAGGTCCCGCTGGCGCACCTGCTCAGCCCGGCGACGCGCTGCGAGGAGGTGTGGGAGATCCGCGGCGCGGCCGTGCACGTGCCCTATTATGCGTTCGGCCAGCACAAGATCTGGGGCGCGACCGCGATGGTGCTGTGCGAGCTTCTCGCGCTGCTGTCCGGCGCGGGCGGCTCGGATCTTTCAAGCTAGCGCCCATCCGGAGGCTCGCTCCGGCTTACCTCACCCTCCGTCCCCCTCTCCTGACGTTGGGCGAGCCTCCGGCTCGCAGATCAGGAGAGGGGGAGCCGAGGGGGTGAGGCCGGGCGCTCAACAGTTTAACGAGGAGATCCTATGCAGGCGATTCGGATTCACGAGTACGGCGGGCCGGAGGTATTGAGGCTGGAGAAGCTGCCCACGCCGGAGCCGGGGCCGGGCCAGGCCCTGGTCGAGATAGCCGCGACGGGCGTCAACTTTGTCGAGATCTACCAGCGCATGGGCTGGTACAAGCTGCCCGCGCTGCCCGCCATCATGGGCGGGGAGGCCGCGGGCACGGTGCTCAAGGTCGGGCCGGGCGTCACCGAGGTCGCGCCGGGCGACCGGGTGGCCTGGCTCGGCGGCTCGACGGGCAGCTATGCGACGCACACGCTGGTCGCCGCGGCGCAGCTTGCGCCCGTGCCGGACGCGCTCTCGCTGCAACAGGCCGCGGCCGTCATGGTCCAGGGCCTGACCGCGCACGTGCTGACGCATCGCACCTACCCCATCCAGCCGGGTGCATGGGCGCTGATCCACGCGGCCGCGGGCGGGGTCGGGCGGCTGCTCGTACAGATGGCCAAGATGCGCGGCGCGCACGTCATCGGCACGGTCTCCACCGAGGAGAAGGCCGCGATCGCCCGCGCGCTGGGCGCGGACGAGACGATCATCTACACGCAGCAGGACTTCCTGGCCGAGGTGAAGCGCATCACCGGCGGTCGCGGGGTCGATGTGGTCTACGACTCGGTGGGCAAGGACACCTTCGACCGGAGCCTGGACAGCCTGGCGCCGCTCGGCTATCTGGTCAACTACGGCCAGTCCAGCGGCTTCCCGCCGC
>MWBF01000350.1 GCA_002068935.1 Chloroflexi bacterium ADurb.Bin325 | reverse complement strand
GGAGCGGCGGCCAGGCCGCCGCTCCGGTCACGGGTTTGTAGCAGCGGCCCTGGCCGTCCCGGGCGTCGTGGGACTGCCGGGGCCGCTGCTACGAGCGAACGCGTCCTACTTGTCCATCCACCACTGCGAGGCGATCGTGTTGCCGGGGGTCGCAGGGGCCCACGGGCCGACGACGCCGTAGTTCGGGATGTTGCGCATGTAGTTCTTCACGACGATCGGCATCTGCTGGTCGCCCGAGATGCCGATGATGAACGGGCCTTCATCGATGTTGATCTGGATGGCTTCCCAGACGATCTCGTTGCGCTTCTGCTCGTCGGGCTCGTTCACGCCCTTCTCGTAGAGCGCTTGCAGGCGCTGGCCGGGGCTGCCGTCCGGCGGCTTCACGCCGCAGTCGTACGGGATCGCGGGGTCGGGCACGCAGGTGTCCTTGCCCTTGGCGTACCACTTGCCTTCCAGCGGCATGTAGTAGCGGTTGACGATGGGGAACAGCCAGTCGGGGTAGGTCCAGATGTCCAGCTCGGCGACATGAGCCGCGCGCAGCATGAAGTAGCCGTTGTTGTTGCGGATGTCCAGGTCGGGCTGGCCTTGCAGGTTCTTGACCTCGATGTTGAGGCCCAGGTTGGTCTCCCACTGCTTCTCGGCCTCGGCCGCGGCGTCGGTCTGGACCTTGAGGCTGCCGCCCCAGTCCGAGATGTCCAGGGTCAGGACGAACGGCTCGCCGCTGGGCAGGGTGCGGAAGCCGTCCGCGCCCTTGGCCATGCCGATCTCATCCAGCAGCGCGTTGGCCGCGTCGGGGTCGAAGTTGATATAGCTGTGGGCCCAGGCCTGATAGACCTCCTGGCCCTTCTCGCCGGCGAAGTGCGGCGACTGCGGGCTCAGGGTGGCCTGCTTGGCCTCGCCGATGCCGTTCCAGGCGACGTCGATCATGCGCTGGCGGTCGATGCCCAGCGAGAGCGCCTGGCGGAAGCGCTTGTCGCGCAGCACGTTGCGGATCTCGGTGGCCTTCTCCGGCGTGTCGTTGGGGTAGTTCTTGCCGCCCTCGACATACCATGAGTTCACATAGTAGCCGGGCCACGCGCCCGCGCCGTTCATCCAGCCGTCCAGCAGCCTGTAGTTGCCGGCCTCGGCGTTTTCGAGCAGCAGCGGGATATCGTTGGGGTTGCCGACCACGCGGAACGCGGTGTCATATTTGCCCTGGGTGACGTTGAGCAGGCGGACCTGCTCGTCCGCTACGATTTCGACCTCGATCGCATCGATGTAGGGCAGCTGGTTGCCCTCGGTGTCCACGCGCCAGAAGTAGGGGTTGCGGCCGTAGGTGTAGCGGGTGCCGTCCTCGGAGACCGCGGTGTTGCACCAGGCGAAGAGACAGGGATAGTCGGGGGTCTGCCACCACTTGTCGATCTTTTCCATGTCTTCCCAGGTCGCGCCGTCGGTGTAGTCGGGGTGGAACTGCTTCAAGTAGTGCGCCGGCTTCATCATGGTCTTGGCGAACTCCCAGGAGCCCTGCGCCATGTAGTTGGCGCTGACGCCCAGGGATTTGTCGGCCTTCCAGACGACGGTGTAATCATCCGGGAATTCCATGGCGATGGGCGTGCCATCGCTGTTGCGCAGGTAGGCCGGAATGCTGTAGAGCTTCTGGTCCGGCGCATTGTCCAGGTCTTCCCACCAGAACTTCCAGTCGGCGGAGGTGTACGGCTCGCCGTCGGACCATTTCAGGCCCTTGCGCAGGTGCATGGTGAAGGTGTGGCCGTCCGGCGAGAACTCGTAGCTTTCGATCAGGGCGGTCTCGTAGCCGGTCAGGTCGGCCTTCCACTTGATCGGGGCGTCTACCGCGAAGTAGAGCTGGACGTTGCCGGCCTCGGGCCACCAGGTGGCGGTCAAGAGCGTGCCGCCGTATTTGCCGATGGAGTCTACCGGCGTGGTCACGAGCGGGTTGACGGGCAGGCGCTGATCCACGGGGGGCAGCGTGCCGGCCGCAACCTGATCGGCCAACTGAGGGGCTTCCTTGTACTTGGATGGCGCGGCGACCTCTTCGGCCGGCGCTTCGGCTGCTGGGGCCTCGGCGGCCGGGGCTTCGGCTGCCGGAGCTTCGGCTGCGGGGACTTCGGCTGCCGCGGGTGCGGGCGCGGGCGTAGCGCCGCCGCCGCAGGCTGCCAGTAGCATGGAGAATACGATCAGCAGCGCAGGGATCAGTTGCAACTTACGCATTGGGTTTTCCTCCTGATGTCAATCTGAAACGCATCTTTGGGTCCGGACAACGGATAAACTCGGTGCGGTTGCGGCTGTTTCCTCCTTTCGCAGAAACGCCCGGTGAGTTGCGCATATTCATGCAACTATGCCGTAATGATATCAATGGTTGCTTATACCGTCAAGCTGATGCGGCGGTGTTTAAATAAAAACATTAAATCGGTTTAGCGATTGTGGGGTGCGAATGGGGGCTATCCGAGAATTGCTCTGGCTTGCCTCACCCCCACCCCCCTCTCCTGACGGGCAAGCCGAAGGCTTGCCGGCCAGGAGAGGGGGCGAAAGAGCGAGGTCGTCCAGCGGATTCTGGGATAGATTTAGGTGTCTATCCGGCTTTTCACGGTGCGACCGGCTTGAGCGGCAGCGGCAGCCCCGCGATCATGAGGAGCACCTGGTCGGCCGCGGCGGCCAGCCGCTGGTTTGCGCGGCCCAGCGCATCGCGGTAGACGCGGCCCAGGGGGTAGGGCGGCACCAGCCCCATCCCCACCTCGTTGCTGACCACGATCCAGGTCGCGTCGCCGGCCTGATAGGCTGCCAGCAGGGCCGAGACCTCGCGCATGAGCGCAGCTTCGGCGGCCGCCGCGGTAGGCTCGTCGCCCGCCGCCAGGATGGCGTTGCTGGCGAGCAGGGTCAGGCAGTCGAGCAGCACGACGCGCGCCGCGCGAGTTGTCTCGTCGAGCGCCGCGTCGGCCAGCAGGGGCGCCTCCAACGTGCGCCACCCCTCCGGCCGCGCGGCCCGATGCGCCGCGATGCGGCTCCGCATCTCATCGTCGAACGCCTGGGCGGTTGCGACGTAGAGCACGTCCGGCCCGCCCAGCTCCAGCGCCAGCTTCTCGGCGTAGCTGCTCTTGCCGCTGCGCGCGCCCCCCAGGATCAGGATCAGCCGTCCGCCCATCGTTGTTCCTCCTGCCGGATCTCGGCCCGCCGCCCCGGCCGCGTCACGAAGAAGCCGGCCGACAGCGCGCCAGCGCCGCGGCCAGGGCCGCGCGCGACGATGTCCAGTCCGCCTCGTCGAACACCTCCAGCGTCAGCACGCCGGAGAAGCGTTCGGCCAGGAGCGCGATGACCGGATCGAGCTGCGCCGCGGACATGTGCGCCAGCGACGCGTGGTCGCGCTCGGCGATGCCGTGGATGTGGATCACGCGCGCCCGATCGATCCAGCGCGCCAGGTGCGCGAGCGGGTCGGCCCCTTGCAGCCACAGATGCCCGACGTCGATCGTCCGGCTGACCGGCAGCGCCTCGACGATCGGCGCAAACAGCTCCGGATCCCAGCGTTCCAGGTTCTCGACGCAGAGCCGCCCCGGTTCGGCGAGCCAGCCGCAGACGATCTCCAGCGCGCGGCGGGAGTCGGCCTGCCAGCGCGCCGCGGATGCGCCCGCGGCGGGGAGGGTGCGGCCGTCGAGGTGCAGGGTGTAGGCGTAAGGCTGCAAGGCCCGCGTCGCGTCGATGACGCGCCTGGCTTTGACCAGGGAGATATGCGTCTCCGCGCCGCCGTCGCCCAACCGCAGGTCGAGCGGCAGGTGGACGGTGTAGGTCAGGT
>MWBF01000349.1 GCA_002068935.1 Chloroflexi bacterium ADurb.Bin325 | reverse complement strand
CAGGTCGGCCCGCGGCGCGTAGGCGGTGCCGCCACCGCTGGCCCAGGTCGAGTTGTCGAACTGCAGGCCGCCGTAGTAGCCGTTGCCGGTGTTGATCGACCAGTTACCGCCCGATTCGCAGGCGGCCACAGCATCCCAGTTGACGCTGTCCGCATTCGCGGTGCCGGCGGCCACGCCGGTGACAACAGCCATGGGCGCCACTGCGAGCGCTCCGGCGATGGTGGCCAGCCCGAACGTTTTGCGGATGTTCTTCAACTTCTGTCCTTTCGCCGAGCGCGCGCCGACCGCACCCGCAGCGACACGTCGGTGTCACGCGGGCGCGATGCCTGACATCAGGCGATGGATGGGTCGTGCCGTCTCGGTCGGGCACAACAGGGGAGGTCACCTCGTACCTCGCCGGGCTCGGAACCCGGCGGCCCGGCGGCTGAATCAGCCACCCTGGCCCCACTCACACGCTGGTTCGTGGTTTTTGAGTTATTTGCTCCGTTAGAAGCCGATTGGGACCGTACAAACCGAATCGCCGAAAGTCATGTCGGTCGAGATCGTGTCGCGAACAGATAACGGAATGATCACAGCGCCGGACGGTCACTGTCGTTGCAGGTCAACCGTTTGTTTGACGGAATCGACGATCCGCCGTCGGCCACGCGCAGACGTGAGCCATATCACCGCGATTTTGTGATCCAGACCACCGGCTCGAGGGAGTTTATCCGCGGCAGCGCCGCGTGAAAACCGCGTTCTGGAGCCACAACCCGCTCAGCAGGGCGGACAGTGCGTGCCACCGATTCGCTGTCGGCTCCGAGCGTCAACCACCTCCACCATCGTCAAAGACGTTGACATGAAGGAGTTTTGGTTTCAGCCCGAGAGGGCACCGGGGCGTCGAAGCACCCAGAATGACACGACAAGAGGCAGCGCTTCTGTCGTAATTCATGCGGATTCCCGGGTATCTCGTGCTCTAAGCCGCCGCTTCGTTCCCGCAAACCTGCGGCATCCGCGCGCACCTCCTAGAGTCTTCCATGTCCAAGAGCGCCATCAGGCGCCAAACCACATCAGTCTCTGGCCACATCGGTCTCTGGGAGGAGCCACAGATGATACCGGGTCGATTCACCTATCACCGGCCGGGCTCGGTCGGCGAAGCCGTCAAGCTTCTGGCCAGCCTGGGCGAGGAAGCCCGCCCCCTGGCCGGGGGCCACAGCCTGATCCCGATGATGAAGCTGCGCCTGGCGCAGCCGGAGCATCTGGTCGATTTGGGCAAGCTCGGCCTGAAGGGCATCCGCGCGGAGGGCGCCGACATCGTGCTGGGCGCCATAACCACCCAGGCGGAGATTATCGACTCCGCCCTGCTGCGCGAAAGGGCACCGATCCTCCAGGAGGCGGCCCAGGTCATCGCCGACCCGCAGGTGCGCTACCAGGGCACTATCGGCGGCAACGTCGCCAATGGCGACCCGGGCAACGACATGCCGGGGCTGATGCTCTGCCTCGACGCCCGCTACAGCCTGACCGGCGCCAATGGCAGCCGCCAGGTCGCGGCGCGCGACTTCTACGAGGCCGCCTTCTTCACCAAGCTGCAGCCGGGCGAAATCCTGACCGAGATCCGCTTCGCCGCCCCCGCCGCCGGCCATGGCTGGGCCTATGAGAAGTTGAAGCGCAAGATCGGCGACTACGCCGTCGCCGCGGCCGCGGTCGTGCTGACCATGAGCGGCGGCAAGTGCAACGGCGCCAGCATCGCCCTCACCAATGTCGCCCAGACGCCCTTGCTGGCGGCCGACGCGGCGAAGGCGCTGATCGGCACCGCGGTGGACGATGCCGCGATCGACGCCGCCGCCAAGGCGGCAATCGCGATCTCCGACCCGACCACGGATACCCGCGGGCCGGTCGAATACCGCCGCTCGGTGCTCGGCGTCATGGTGCGCCGCGCCATCGCCCGCGCCAAAACCCGCGCCCGCTAGAAGGAGAGCCCATCATGAGCAACCCAGCGAAGACGCGGGTGACGATCAACGTCAACGGCAAGGATCTGTCGGCCGAAATCGAGCCGCGCACCCTGCTGATCCATTTCCTGCGCGAGCATCACAACCTGACCGGCCCGCATATCGGCTGCGAGACGACCCATTGCGGCGCCTGCACCGTCGATCTCGACGGCCGCTCGGTGAAGTCCTGCACCCTCTTCGCCGTGCAGGCCGAGGGAGCCAAGGTCGTCACCATCGAGGGCATGGCCAATGCCGACGGCTCCCTGCATCCGCTGCAGGCGGCCTTCGCCGAGCATCACGGCCTGCAATGCGGCTTCTGCACGCCGGGCATGATCACGCGGGCCTATCGCCTGTTGCAGGAGAACCCGAATCCGACCGACGAGGAAATCCGCTTCGGCATCGCCGGCAATATCTGCCGCTGCACCGGCTACCAGAACATCGTGAAGGCAATCCGCTCGGCCGCCCAGGTGATGGCCGGCCAGCCCCGCAAGGAGGCCGCAGAATGAACGCGCCAACTCCCAGCCGCGCCGAACGCGAGGCCGCCCTCAAGGGCATGGGCTTCTCCCGCCGCCGCACCGAAGATGCCCGCTTCATCCAGGGTAAGGGCAATTATGTCGACGACATCAAGCTGCCGGGCATGCTGTTCGGCGATTTCGTCCGCTCGCCCTACGGCCATGCGCGGATCAAGAAGATCGACGTCAGCAAGGCGACCGCTTTGCCCGGCGTGGTCGCGGTGCTGACCGCCGAGGAGCTGAAGCCGGTGAAGCTGCACTGGATGCCGACCCTGGCCGGCGACGTGCAGATGGTGCTGGCCGACGGCAAGGTGCTGTTCGCCAACCAGGAGGTCGCCTTCGTCGTCGCCCAGGACCGCTATATCGCCGCCGACGCGGTGGAGCTGGTCGAGGTTGAATACGAGCCGCTGCCGCCGCTGGTCGACCCCTTCAAGTCCATGGCGCCCGACGCGCCCATCCTGCGCGAGGATATCAAGGACAAGAAGGACGGCGCGCACGGGCCGCGCAAGCACCCGAACCACATCTTCGAATGGACCATCGGCGACAAGGCGGCGGCCGACAAGGCCTTCGCCGAGGCGCCGGTGACGGTGAAGGAGCTGATCTCCTATCAGCGCGTGCATCCGATGCCGCTGGAGACCTGCGCCTCCCTCGCCTCGATGGACAAGATCAAGGGCGAGCTCACTGTCTGGGGCACTTTCCAGGCCCCACACGTCGTGCGCACGGTTGCGGCGATCCTCTCCGGCATCCCGGAGCACAAGATCCGCGTCATCTCGCCCGATATCGGTGGCGGCTTCGGCAACAAGGTCGGCGTCTATCCCGGCTATGTCTGCTCCATCGTCGCCTCGATCGTGCTCGGCGTGCCGGTGAAATGGGTCGAGGACCGACTGGAGAACCTCTCCGCCACCGCCTTCGCCCGCGACTACCACATGACGACCGAGCTAGCGGCGACCAGGGAGGGCAAGATCCTCGGCCTGCGCTGCCATGTGCTTGCCGATCACGGCGCCTTCGATTCCTGCGCCGACCCGACCAAATGGCCGGCCGGCTTCTTCAACATCGTCACCGGGTCCTACGACATCCCGGCGGCGCATGTCGCGGTGGACGGCGTCTACACCAACAAGGCGCCGGGCGGGGTCGCCTATCGCTGCTCCTTCCGCGTCACCGAGGCGGCCTATGCCATCGAGCGCATCGTCGATGTGCTGGCGCAGAAGCTGAACATGGACCCGGCGGAGCTGCGGCTGAAGAACTTCATCCAGCCGCAGCAGTTTCCCTACAAGTCGGCTTTGGGCTGGGAATACGATTCTGGCGAATATCCCACC
>MWBF01000348.1 GCA_002068935.1 Chloroflexi bacterium ADurb.Bin325 | reverse complement strand
GGGGACCACGTCGGAGTGGATCTCGAAGGGCTCCCCGATGATGTCGCCGACCGTCATGCGCGGGTTGAGCGAGGTGTACGGGTCTTGGAACACGATCTGGATGTCACGACGCAGGCGCCGCATCTCCGATCCCGTCGCCGCGTGCCAGTCCTTGCCCTCGAAGATGACGTTGCCCTCGGTGGGCTCCTCGAGCCGCATGAGCAGGCGGCCGAGCGTGGACTTGCCACAGCCGGACTCCCCCACGATGCCGAGGGTCTCGCCGCGGTGCAGTTCGAAGGAGACCCCGTCGACGGCCTTGACGTGACCGACGGTGCGCTTGAGGACGCCCCGCTTGATCGGATAGTACTTGCGCAGATCCTTCGCCTCGAGAATGACCTCAGGCATCGATGACCTCCTCGGCGAAGTGGCAGGCAGAGTGCCGTCCCGGTTGGATCTCCCGCAACTCCGGACGCTCCTGGCGGCAGATGTCCTGGGCCATCCGGCAGCGCGGGTTGAAGGCGCAGCCCTCCGGGATCCGCAGGAGATTCGGCGGCAGGCCACCGATCGCGGCGAGGGTCTGGCCCTTCTGGTCCAGGCGCGGGATCGACTCGAACGGGCAGTCGCGGCGATAGCCGTCGTAGAGCTCCGTGGGGTGGTTGTCGCGATCCCAGGGGCTGTGCGGCGCGGTGTAGTGGACGCCGAGATAGAAGGGCCGGCCCGCGCCGGCCTGCGTCTCGAGGAAGGCCAGCGCGTTGTCGGTGATGACATCCGTGACATAGCGCGGCTCGGCGTAGAGCTCGCCCTCGCGCACCGCCTCGGGGCGCAGCAGCGGCCCGCCGATCATCGGCGCGCCGTAGTACGGCCCGCCGCCCGTCGCGTGGACGGCCCAGTAGCTGAATCCCTTCTGCGCGCGGTACGAGTCGCCCAGGTGCCATTTGCCGCTCAGCCCGCAGGTGTAGCCGGCCGCGGCCAGGAAGTCGGTGTAGCCCGGCTGGCCCTGTAGATATTCGACCGACGGCCCCTCGGCCGCATAGTTCCCCGCGCGCAGCCAGTCGTGGACGCCGTGCTGCGAGGGGATGCGGCCCGTCAGGATGGATGCCCGCGCGGGCGAGCAGACCGGCGATGCGCAGAAGAAGTTTTCGCAGCGCGTCCCCGTCGCGGCCAGCCGGTCGAGGTTGGGCGTGCGGATCTCGGAGTTGCCCGCGCAGCCCAACGCCCAGGCGCCCTGGTCGTCGGCGAGGATGAAGAGGATGTTCGGCTGGTGTGGGTGAAGGTTGCTCATGTGCCCGATTCTAGCGGGCCGCCGCAGAACTGTCAATCTGCTTCAGCGCCCAGCCGAAAACGCCGGGGCCGGTCGACCGTGCGCTGGCGCGGTCGGCCCGGCCAGGGCGGGTTGTTCGAACGGGCGCTACTGACGCCTGGCCCAGAAGCGCAGCCACGGCGGCGCGACCGCGGTGAAATGCTCGGTCGTGCCCGGCTCGGCGTTGGGATCGGGCGCGCCGAGATGCTCCTCTTCGAGGCGGGTCAGCGCGAATCCGGCCGTGATCAGCCCGTTGATGAGCGTGCTGAGCGCGTGGCGATACTCGCGCGGCCCGGCGATCGGCTCGGCCTGCGCCTCGCCGCGGAAGACCCACGGCGCATCCTGTGAGGTGATCGCGCCGCCCTCGATATACGGGTAGCGCAGGGGATAGCCCCAGCCGTCCCAGTCCTCGGCCTGGAGGCCGAGGGTGAAGGGGTTGGCGCAGTTGAAGTAGTATGCGCCGGCCGGCCGGAGCACGCGCGCCACCTGCTGAAACACCCCTCGCGCATCCGGCACGAAGTTGAGCGAGTAGGGCTGGTAGACGATATCGAAGCTGCGCTCCTCGAACAGGCTGAGGTCGCGCATGTCCGTCTCGATCGTGGCGATCGCCAGCCCGTAGTGCGCGGCGGCCGCCCGATCCCGGTCAAGCTGCGCGGTGGAGAGATCCACGACCGTGACCTGCGCGCCGAGCAGCGCGAACGCGACCGACTGCTGCCCGCCGCCGGCCGCCAGACACAACACCGGACGGCCCGTCAGCTCGCCCAGATTGTCGTAAGGGTCTACGATCTCGCGCGCATCCGCGGGCGTGAGGTCGAGCAGGGGCCGCGTGAAGATGGCGTTGGCCTTTGCCAGCGCCTGCCAGCGGCGGTAGTTATAGCGTGCGATTTCGTCCATCTGATTTGTCACGGTTGTTCCTGGTCATATCCGGCCTGCTCTTCCTGGACGGCCACTGAAGCTCCGGGACGCACGGCCTTTCGAGGTAGAAATGTTGCTGAAACCATCGCAGGGGCAGGGCGGGCTGCCGCACCAATGGCCTGTGCTAACAACGTGCTGCACAACTGATTCAGGCTCACGCCCTCCGCTTCCGCTGTTTCGACTAACTGCCGGTGCAACGTGCGCGGCACCCGCAGCACGAACTTGCCGCTGTATTCGGTCTGCTCCCGAGGTTCCGGCACCGGCTGTCCATCTTCGATCGCCGTCTCAATCCAGGCGCGCATCGCGTCCTCGATCATCGGACCGAGTTCCTCGAACCGTTCGGCCTGGGTCATGCAGCCGGGCAGTTCACGCACGCGCGCAAACCAGCCACTGTGGCTCATGCCTTCATCGCGCTGAATTTCCAGTGTGTAAGGCAGTTGCAGGTACTCGTCTACTGTGCGTACAGCCTGCTTTCTATTCTTCATCTCTCAACTCTTGCAGTTCATCCAAAACCTGAAGCACCTGTCGAACGTATACAGGCAGAATGTGCGGCTGGCGGAACGGTATTGTCAGCCGGTAGGCGTCCTTTGTGTAAACCGCATGGCTCGTGCCTCGTTGCCGCTTTGTGAATCCGACTCGTAGCAATACCCGGTCTATCTCCTCGAATCTAACGTCCCTTGGATTATTCCGCCACTTTGCGATGAGTTTGTCGTGCGTCGCCATGCACCCGCCTCGTAGTGTAGCACGCCTGTCTTGAGTTGTCTAATACTGCCCATAGTACTATCCGTTGGGGCCAGGAACCCGTCCCCTGTCAGGACAGGCTCCTGGCTTACGCCCGGCCTACAGCTCGCCGCGCAGCAGCTTTGCCTTGCTCTCCATGTAGTGCTTGAAGTTCGGCCAACTGATGTCGGGCGGGACGGTGTGATCCACCGTCGGGATGTAGCCGCCCTCCTCGATCAGCGGGCGGAGCGCGCGCAGGTGCTCATCGATCGCGGCCGGCCCCTCGGCCAGCACGCGCTTGTCCACCCCGCCCCACAGCCGCAGGCTCTTGCCGAATTTCTGCCGCAGCCGCACCGGGTCCTGGCCCGATGCGCGCTCCAGCGGCCAGAGGATGTCCACGCCCGCCTCCATGAACATCGGCACGACCGCCTCGGGATTGCCGTCCGTGTCGATGGCGAAGTAGCGGCAGCCGTGCGACTTGTAGAACTCGACCACCCGCTTGAGCCGGGGGTAGATGAAGGTCCTGTACTGCCGCGGGCTGAGCAGCGGGCCGTTCTTCATCGAGAGATCCTCGTTGAGACAGACGTAGTCGACCGTCGTCTTGGCCAGCACGGGCCGCGCGGCCTCGATCAGGAAGTCGGCGTGGAACTCCATGATGTCGTGGACCAGCTCGGGCTGGTCGAACAGCGCATACGACAGCCCCTCGGTACCCATCAGGTCGCGGGCGTGCCAGTAGAAGCCGAGCGTCGTGCAGTTCGGGCCGAAGATGAGGGGGTGCTGCCGCGCCTGCCAGCCGGCCACGCGCGTGATCTCCCAGTTCGGCTCGTAGCGCCGCGGGCCGAGGTCGTACCGCTTCTTGATCTCGCGCCAGCTTGCCAT
>MWBF01000347.1 GCA_002068935.1 Chloroflexi bacterium ADurb.Bin325 | reverse complement strand
CCGCCGGCGGCCGGCCCCGCGCTGCCCGCGGCCTGGCCGGCGGATCGCCGCGCGACGCCTGCTCCCCGGCCGGTTGCCGGGCAGAAGCCGCCCACAGCCGGGGCCGCGGCTGCGGCCAGCGCGCCGCCCGCCGCGCCGCTGGCCGCCCCGACGCTGCCGCAGCCGCGCATCATCGGCGGGGCCGGCCAGACCTGGCATCTGCCCGTCCTCTCGGAGATCCTGGAGGACAGCACCGAGCAGGACATCAAACAAGAAGATCTGCGCAAGCGCATCGAGACCATCGAGCATACGCTGGCCGGTTTCGGCGTGCCGGTGCAGGTGGTCGAGGTCAACCAGGGCCCCGCGGTCACGCAGTTCGGACTGCGGCCCGGCAGCATCATCCGCAAGGATCGCAAGGGCGAAGAGAAACAGATCAAGGTGCGCGTCTCGCAGATCCAGGCGCTGTCCAACGACCTGTCGCTGGCGCTGGCCGCCTCGCCGATCCGCATCGAAGCGCCCGTGCCGGGCCGCGATTTTGTCGGCGTCGAGGTGCCGAACGTGCAGATCTCACAGGTTTCGCTGCGCGGGGTGATGGAGTCGGAGGAGTTTATGGCCACCAAAGGCCCGCTCCTCTTCGGCCTGGGCCGCGACGTCTCAGGCCAGCCGATGGCCGCAGACCTCGCGCGCATGCCCCACCTGCTGATCGCCGGCGCGACCGGCTCCGGCAAGTCGGTCTGCATCAACGCGCTGATCAGCTCCATGTTGCTGCGACACACGCCGGACACGCTGCGCTTCCTCATGGTGGACCCCAAGCGAGTCGAGCTGACCGTTTACAACGGCATCCCCCACCTGATCGCGCCGGTCGTCGTCGATGTCGAGCGCGCGGTCCCCGTGCTCCAGTGGGCGACGCGGGAGATGGAGCGGCGCTACAAGCTGTTTGCCAAGCTGGGCGCGCGCAACATCGAGGGCTACAACGAGAAGCAGGCCGCGCGCGGAGAGCCGCCGCTGCCCTACATCGTCATCGTCATCGACGAGCTGGCCGACCTGATGCTCTCCGCGCCGGAGGATGTCGAGCGCTACATCTGCCGCATCGCGCAGATGGCGCGCGCCACCGGCATGCACCTCGTCCTGGCCACCCAGCGCCCCAGCGTGGACGTGGTCACGGGCCTGATCAAGGCCAACTTCCCGGCCCGCATCGCGTTCGCCGTGACCTCGCAGGTGGACAGCCGGGTCATCATCGACACGCCGGGCGCGGAACAACTGCTCGGCCGCGGCGACATGCTGTTCATGGCCCCCGACTCCAGCAAGCTGCTGCGCCTGCAGGGCTGCTGGGTGTCGGATCGGGAGACGCACCGCCTCGTCCAGTACTGGAAGGGCGCGCGCGCCTTCACCGAGCCGGAAGCGCTGATGGCCGACGAGGGAGGCCAGTACGCGGCCGCGGGGAATGAGGCGGCCGGGCCGGGCGAGGTTGGCGGCCTGGAGCCGCCGTGGCTGCCGGGGCAGGAGGCGCTCCAGCAGCCGCTCTGGGAGGACGTGGCCGCGAGCCAGTCGCTGGAGGGCCGCGACGATATGTACCGCCAGGCCGTCGAAGAGGTGCGCCGCGCGGGCAAGGCCAGCATCTCGCTGTTGCAGCGCCGGCTGCGCATCGGATACTCACGCGCGGCGCGGCTGATCGACCAGATGGAGGCGGACGGCATCGTCGGCCCCGAGCTCGGCGGCACGCGCGGCCGCGAGATCCTGCCTGAGCGGACCCAGAACCAGGCCTCGAGCTAAAAACCTGTTCGAAAGCGCCGAGACCCGGCCTCCGACCAGAGCAGGACAGGCGCTGAGCGCTCGCGCAAAGGACGCAGGGACGGTTCTCTGTTTTAGAGACTGTCTGAAAAGCCAGGAACGGGCGGTTGAAACCGCTGCCACGTTTGCCAAGTCTCCCTGCGGAGACTCACGGGCTTGAGTCTGCGCAGGCAGACTTTGCAATGGTGGCCGTGACTTCAGTCGCCAGGGGACTTTTTAAACAGTCTCTTACATTCCCGGCGTCCGCGCGAGCACCGACCAGATCTTCACATCCCGGAGTGTCCATGACCGCACGTCTCGTCAGGCTCGGCCTGGCCGCCATCCTCGTCGCTTATCTGTTGCTGGCCGCGGCCTTCGCCGTCCTGACCCCGGCCTGGCAGGCCCCGGATGAACCGGCCCACTTCAACTACGTCCGCTATATCGCGGAGACGGGCAACTTTCCCGTGCTCCACATGGGCGACTACCCCCACGCCTATCTGGAGCAGATCAAGGCCGCGGGCTTCCCCGCCGACATGCCCATCGACGCCATCCGCTACGAGTTCCATCAGCCGCCGCTCTACTACGTGCTCGCCGCGCCGGTCTACAGCCTGGCCGCCGGCCGCGCGCTCATCGACGCGCTGACCGCGGTCAGGTTCCTTTCCGTGATCCTCGGCGCGGGCATCGTCCTGCTGGCCTATGCCATCGGCCGGCGCGCCTTCCCCGCGCGGCCCGGCCTTGCGCTGGCCGCGGCCGCGTTCGTCGCGTTCCTGCCCCAGCACCTCGCGACCGTGTCGCAGGCGGGCAACGATGTGCTGGCCGAGCTGCTGTTCGCCGCGGCGCTGTATCTGCTCGTCGGCTGGGTCACGGCGCATCCTGAGCGGAGTGATCATGGCCCCGGGGCCACCGTCCGGGATGAAACCGAAAGCGCCCTGAGCGGAGGGCGGCGCGCAGCGGCGCACGCAGTCGAAGGGGCGGCCATTTTCAGCGCGGAGCCGCCGCATCCTTCGGCTGGCCGTAGCGAGCAGTCAACGTTGAGCCGCCCACCCGCTCAGGATGCCTTGTCGCTGTGGCTGCTGGGGGTCTTGCTCGGCCTTATCCTCATCACCAAGACCACGGCCTACATCGCCGCGCCGCTGGTCGGCGGCGCGCTCCTCTGGCGCTGGCGGAGCTCGCGCGCGGCCCCCGCGACCATCGGCCGCGACCTGCTGGCCGTCGCGCTGCCCGCCGCGCTGATCGCGCTGCCCTGGTATGCGCGCAACGTCTGGGCCTACGGCTGGCCGGACATCCTGGGCCTGCGCCGCCACGACGAGATCGTCGTCGGGCAGATGCGCACGTCGGAGTTCATCGCGCAGCAGGGCTGGCCGGCCTACTGGCGGCGCACGGTGGAGTGGACCTTCAAGAGCTTCTGGGGCGTGTTCGGCTGGATGGGCGTCTGGCTGGACAGCCGGTTCTATCTCATCGCCGCGCTGTTGAGCGGGACCGCGCTCGGCGGGTTCGTCCTGCGCATGCTTCCGCTCCTGGCCCGGCCTGGCGCGGCGTCCCCGGCCCAGCGCCGTATCGCGCGGCTGCTCTCCCTCTCCGCGCTGCTGAGCCTGATGGCCTATGCATGGTACAACCTCACCTTCTTGCAGCACCAGGGCCGCTATCTGTTCAGCGCGCTCATCCCGCTGGCGCTGGCCTATGCCTGGGGCTGGGACGCCGCGCTGCGGCCCCGCAATGCGCGGCTGCTGGCCGGTGCGCTGGCGGTGTTGGCCGTGGCGTTGGCGGCCTGGGGCGTCATCGGCCCGGCCGGCCTGCCCAAGTGGCCGCTCGCGCTGACCGTCGCGCTCGGCGGCGCGCTGGCCGTCGTCTCATTCCTGCCCGCCCGGCTGCGCGGCCTGGCATATGCGGGCGCGTTCGCCCTGCTGCCGCTGCTGGCCCTCTACGCGCTCCTGGGCGGGATCGTGGCGCAGTTGTGGTGATGTGGCCCCCACCCCACCCCAGACCCCCGCTGCGCAGGGGCGGGTTTATTTTGCCTCACCCCCTCGACTCCCCCTCTCCTGACGTGCGAGCCGGAGGCTC
>MWBF01000346.1 GCA_002068935.1 Chloroflexi bacterium ADurb.Bin325 | reverse complement strand
ACGGCGCGGACTCCGACGCCGAGTTCCAGCCGGGTCAGCGCGATGTCGCCATCCACGTCGCGGGCCGCATCGACGCGGGCCAGGAAGTGGAGGTCGTGGCCGAGTGGCAGCACGGCATCGTCGCGGGCCAGCCGGCGCCGTGGCAGGCGGAAGTCGATCGGGCCGCGGAGGCGGAGCGCCGGCAGGAGGAGTTTCGCTCCCGGTGGGGACCGGTGTTCGACCTGGGCTTCATGGGACTGGGCGGTCTGCTCGCCATCGGCGGGCCGGTGCTGGCCTACCTCTGGTGGTATCGTCGCGGGCGCGACAAGCCCGTCGGCATGATCGCGGACTACCTGCCCGAGCCGCCGTCCGACCTGCCGCCCGGCGTGGTCGGCACGCTGCTGGACGAGCGCGCCGACATGCAGGACATCATGTCCACGCTGCTCGACCTGGCCCGCCGCGGCGCGCTGGAGATCGAGGAAGAGAAGAAGCCGGGGTTCCTGGGCATCGGCAGCTCCACGGACTTCGTCTATCACCGCCTGCCCAACAACCTGGCGCTGCGCGCCTACGAGAAACTGTTCCTGACATCGTTCTTCGGCGGGAAGAACGATGTCCAGCTCTCCGATCAGAAGGAGAAGTTCTACGCGTTCTTGCCCAGCCTGCGCTCCGCGCTCTACCAGGAGGTCGTCAAGGAGGGGCTGTTCAAGGAAAACCCGGACAAGGTGCGCGGCCGCTACGGCTGCCTGGGCATGATCGTGCTGGCGATTGCGTTCTTCGGCGGCATGCTCCTGATCAACCTGGCCGACAGCCTGTCGTCCCTTGTTATCTGCGCGCCGATCGGCCTGGGCGTGGTCGCCCTCAGCATCATCATCACCGCCCGCCATATGCCGGTGCGCACGGAGCACGGGGCCGAGGAGAACGCCCGCTGGATGGCCTTCAAGCGCTATCTTCAGAACCTGGAGAAATACACGAAGATCGAGGAGGCGACGCACATCTTCGACCAGTACCTGCCGTATGCCGTGGCGTTCGGCCTGGAGCAGAGCTTCATCCGCAAGTTCGAAAAGGTCAATGCGCCGTCGCCGACCTGGTGGATCCCTTACGGCAGCTCGCGGCCCGGCTATGAGAGCAGCGATTGGAGCGGCAGCACGCCGCGCTCGACGCGCGGCCCGGCGCTCGGGGGCGGCGGCCACAGAGAAGGCGGCGGCAGCCAGCCTTCGATGGGCGATATGTCTCGCGGCATGGGCCAGGGCCTGGCCGGCATGAGCCTCGGCCTGAGCTCGATGCTCACGCAGGCGTCTCGCACGCTGAGCAGCTCGCCGCAATCGAGCAGCAGCGGCGGCGGCGGTTTTTCGGGCGGCGGCGGCTCATCCGGCGGCGGCGGGGGCGGCGGCGGCAGCAGCTTCGGCTAACCGCAGCGCAGCCCGCGATCGGTATGCGGACACGTAATCAGGGAGGGGTACAATGGGTCAAGGACGGATAATCGGCGCGATCCTCATCGCCATCGCGATCATCGCGCTGATCGTCGCAGTGGTGTGGCTGGTCGTCGAGCCATTGCAGCAGCAGCAGAGCGTCGGCGGCGCGGTGTTAGGGCTCTTCCTCGTGCTGATAATCTTCGTGCTGCCCCTGGCCGGCGGCGGCATCTATCTGCTGACGCGCGGCCAGCAGGAGGCCGCCGAGTTCGCGGAGGTTGCCAGACAGAAGAAGATCCTGAACATGGTGCTGGCGCAGGGCCAGGTGCGGCTCTCCGATATCGCGCTGGAGCTGAACACGCCCGTGGACAACGTCCAGGACATGGTGCACGACCTGGTGGGCAAGAACCTGTTCAGCGGCGCGATCAACTGGGAGGACGGCATCCTGTACTCCAAGCAGGCGTCGCAGATGAAGGCCGACCGCAAGTGCCCGAACTGCGGCGGGCAGGTGGAACTGGTCGGCAAGGGCGTCGTCAAGTGTCCGTTCTGCGGCTCCGAAGTGTTCCTGGCGTCCTGAGCGGCGGGGGAGGGTCCAGATGGCCCATTCTGTAAAGGTGTACTTCAGCACGAACAGCGGCTTTCCGTTCATCATCCGCGTGCTGTGGTTCTTCCTGGTCGGCTGGCATGTGACGCTCTGGTGGATCCTGGGCGCGTGGCTGCTCAACCTGACCATCGTCGGGATGCCGCTCGGCGTCTGGATGTTGAACCGTGTGCCGCTTGTATTGACTTTGCGAACACCGCGCGAGTACAATGTCGGCCAGGTGCGCGATGGCGGGCAGGTCGTCTGGGCGCACGAGGCCCGGCCGCAGGCGCCGTTCCTGCTCCGGCTGGCCTACTTCATCCTGATCGGCTGGTGGTTCAGCCTGCTCTGGTCGCTGGCGGCCTGGCTGCTGTCGGTCAGCATCGTCGGGCTGCCGTTCGGCGTCTGGATGTTCAACCGGCTGCCCGGCGTCACCACGCTGATGCGGCATTAGATCGATGAGCGTATTTTCACTCACTGACGGAGGAGGTGTTTAGGCTATGAGTGCAACGAGCAACTTCGACAGCCTGGATCGGGCCAAGGACGAGATGGGGAGCATCGAGCGCTTTCTGTCCAAGCTGCCCGGCATCAAGGGCTACCGCGAGAAGGAGATGCGGCGCGACGCGGATAAGCAGTTGCGCGACGCGCTGGCGCGGCGGCTGGAGGCCCGGCGGCGCAAGCTGACCGGCCTGCAGAGCGACCTGCTGAGCTCGGGCGGCATTCTGTGGCTGGACGATGTGGAGCGCATCGTGGGCCGGCTGCAACTGCTGATCGACCGCATCAAGACCGCGGCCTACGGCTATGCGCCGTTATGGGCGCTGAACCGCGTGCGCGAGGACGACTTGCAGCGCATCGCAGACTTCGACCAGGCGCTGTTCGATGAGGTCGTGCGCCTGGATGAGGCCCTTGCTAACCTGGAACAGGCCGTCCAGGCGAACGACGGCATCAAGGCGGCCCTGCAATCTCTCGGCGACCTGCTCAATGGGCTGAACGACACCTTCAGCCGGCGCGCCGACGTTATCCAGAACATTTCAGGATGACCGACGCCGGTTCGACCGGACCCGTATAGGAGGGACATAAGATGGCTCGAATTTTCGATGTTGTAGAGGCCCCGGATCAGGGACTCAACCAGATGGTCTACCGCGTGCCCAACAGCGGCAGCGGCGACTTTCGCCTCGGCTCGCAGGTCATCGTGCGCGAAAACCAGATCGCGGTCTTCTTCCGCGACGGCAAGGCGCTCGACACCTTCGGCCCCGGCCGCCATACCATTACCACCGCCAACATCCCGTTGCTGATCAACATCCTGGGCATGGCCTTCGGCGGCAGAAGCCCCTTCACTGCGGAAGTCTATTTCGTCAACATGCGCGATTTCATCGACATGAAGTGGGGCACGCCGGAACCGATCTCGCTGCGCGACCCGGATCTGGGGCTGGCGCGTCTGCGCGCCAACGGCCGCTACTCGATGGCCGTCGAAGATGCGCAGATGTTCGTCGCCAAGATCGTCGGCACGCAGGGCCTCTACACCACGAACCAGATCGAGGACTATCTGCGCGGCATCATCATCAGCCGGCTGACGGATCTGCTCGGCGAGCTCAAGACCGGCCTGTTCGACCTGCCGGCGATGTTCGATGAGCTGAGCGCCGCGATCCGGGTGAAGGTGGCCGACGACTTCCGGGCGCTGGGCATCGAGCTCAAGCAGATGTACCTGGGCTCGGTCAGCCCGACCGAGGAGACGCAGAAGGCCATCGACGAGCGGGCCGCGATGGGCGCCATCGGCGACATGCAGAAGTACATGCAGTTCAAGGCGGCGCGGGCGCTGGGCGACGCGGCCGCGGCCGGCGGCGAGGCCGG
>MWBF01000345.1 GCA_002068935.1 Chloroflexi bacterium ADurb.Bin325 | reverse complement strand
CGAGACGTTCCTCGACCCGCCGACCGTGCTGCGCGACCCGGCGCAGATCCTCGACCTCGGCGCGGCCGTGGAGCGGCTCCGCGCGGCCATCGCGGGCCAGGAGCCCATCGTCGTCTACGGCGACTTCGACGCGGACGGCGTCACCTCCACCGCGCTGCTCGTCCAGACGCTGGAGGCGTTCGGCGCGCAGGTCACGCCCTACATCCCCAACCGGGTGGATGAGGGCTACGGCCTCAACTGCGATGCGCTGGACAAGATCGCATCCTGGGGCACGCGGCTCGTCGTCACCGTGGACTGCGGCATCCGCTCCGTGTGCGAGGTCGCGCACGGCAACGCGCTCGGCCTGGACATGATCGTCACCGACCATCACTCCATCCAGCGCGATGCGGACGGCCGGGACATCCTGCCGCCGGCGCTGGCGGTCATCAACACGAAGCGACAGGGCGACCCCTATCCGTTCAAGGATCTGGCGGGCGTCGGGCTGGCGTTCAAGCTGGCGCAGGGGCTGATGCGCGCGGAGCAGGCGAACCCGATCGCGGCCGGCCCGGTCGGCCTGAAGGCCGGCGACCTGCTGGATCTGGTGGCGCTCGGCACGGTGGCCGACGTCGCGCCGCTGCTCGAAGAGAACCGGTCGCTGGTGCGGTTGGGGCTGAACGCGCTGAACCGCCCGAAGCGGCCCGGCATCCAGGCGATGCTCGACGAGGCGAAGATCAAGGGCGGCCGCGTCAGCGCCTATTCCATCGGGTTCATGCTCGGCCCACGGCTGAACGCGGCGGGCCGGCTGGCCTCCGCCAGCATCGGCTACGAGCTGCTCACGGCCCCGGATGGGTTCATCGCCAGGGTCAAGGCCGACGAGCTGGGCCGGCTGAACCGCGAGCGGCAGGAGCTGACCCAGGCGCTCGTGGAGCAGGCGAAGGCGGAGATCGGCGACGACGGCGCGGGCCGCTATCTGCACCTGATCGCGGGCGCGGGGTATCACCCCGGCATCGTGGGGCTGGTGGCCGGCCGGCTGACCGAGGAGCTTTATCGGCCGACGATCGTCGCGGAGGTGGGCGCGACCGAGACGCGCGGCTCCTGCCGCAGCATCCCGGAGTTCAACATCACGCACGCGCTGGACGAGTGCCGCGAGCTGCTCGTCCGCCACGGCGGACACGCCGCGGCCGCGGGGTTCACGGTCAGGAACGAGAACCTGCCCGAGCTGCGCCGGCGGCTGGAGGAGATCGCGGCCCGCAAGCTGGCCGGCATCGACCTCACGCCGGTGCTCAAGATCGACGGTGAATACGACCTGGCGGAGCGCGACCTGGCGCTGTTCGAGCTCTTGCAGCAGCTCGAGCCCTACGGCGAGGGCAACCCGCAGCCGGTCTTCGTCAGCCACGGCCTCGAGGTCGTGCCCGACAGCGTGCGCACCGTGGGCAGCGACGGGCAGCATCTCAAGCTGCGCGTGCGCGCGCCGGGCGCGCGCATCGTGTGGGATGCGATTGCGTTTCGCATGGGCGAGCTGGCCGACGGCCTGCCCGCCCGGCTCGACCTGGCCTACAGCCTCGAGATGAACGATTACAGCCGCGCGCCGCAGTTGAACGTCCAGGATCTGCGGGCGGCATAAGCTGTCGGACCTGGCGTTGAAACCGCGGCCACCATTGCGAAGCCTGCCTTCGCAGGCTAATGAATGCTGCACCCCGAACACTCAGTCTCCGAAGGGAGACTTTGCAGCGGTGGCTGCGTTTTCAACCGCCGAGACTCAAGGGGCGTTTTTATGTCAAAATCCCTACAGCGTCTCCCCCTGCCCCTGCGCGTGGGGCTGCTCTTTGCCGCGGCGGGCATCCTGCTCGCGGTGGTCGGCATGGCACGCGGCGCCGTGCCGCTGAACCCGCTCTCCATCTTTCTCGCGCTGCTGATCTCCGGCGGCAGTTGGGGCGTGGTCAGTTGGGCCGTCGCGACGGCGGTGGTGGATGTCGAGGGGGCGGCCGACGATGACCTGGCCGCGACGCCAGAACAAGGAGCGAAGCCCGGCGATGAGCGCTGAGATGATGCTGTCTGACCTGCGCGCGTTCATCTTCGACATGGACGGCGTGATCTACCGCGGGGCCGCGGTGCTGCCGGGCGCGGTGGAGTTCGTGGCGAACCTCCGCCGCGCGGCCATCCCCTATCTGTTCGTCACCAACAACTCCACGACCCCGCCGCGCGCGGTGGCCGAGCGGCTCGTCGGCATGGGCATCGATGCGACGCCGGACGAGATCCTGACCTCCGCGGACGCGACCGCGCTGGCGCTGGCGAAGGAGCGCAACGGCGGCCGCGTATTGGTGATCGGCGAGGCGGGCATCCGGGAGGCGCTGACAGGGGCGGGGTTCACGCTGACCGAGTCCGCCCGCGAGGCGGACATGGTGGTGGTCGGCATGGATCGGCAGGTTAACTATATGCGGCTGCGCGAGGCCGCGCTCGCCATCCAGCGCGGCATCCCCTTTGTCGCGACCAACACCGACCGCACGCTGCCCACGGAGGAAGGGCTAGTGCCGGGGGCCGGGTCGCTGGTCGGGATGCTGGAGATCGCCACGAGCCGCAAGGCGCGGGCCATCGGCAAGCCCGCGCCCGACATCTTCCTCATCGCGCTGCAACGGATGGCCGCGAGCGCGGCCTGCACGGGCGCCATCGGCGACCGCCCGGAGACGGATATCCTCGGCGGCCAGGCCGCGGGCCTGCGCACCATCGCGGTGCTGACCGGCGCGGGCACGCCGGAGCAGTTTGCGGCCATGCAGCCCGGCCCGGACTGGGTCTTCACGGACCTCGTCGAGCTCGACCGGGCATACTTTCACGGATTACAGATTGAAAATTGAAGAAGGGTCATCTTGCCTTCCGTTGTCCGAAGGCTGAATAGAACGCTGATGACGCGCCAATCTTCGATTGGCCCTGATGATCATGATTAACGGGATAGCTATAAAACATCATGCAAATCATGATCATCTGCGTTTATCAGCGTTCTATTCCACCCTGTTCTCTGCGATGACCTCCCGATACCACAGCGCGCTGGATTTGGGGGTGCGCTCCTGCGTGGCATAGTCCACGTAGACGATGCCGAACCGCTTGGTATAGCCCAGCGCCCATTCGAAGTTGTCCAGCAGCGACCAGACGAAGTAGCCCTTGAGCGGCACGCCGTCCGCAATGGCCCGCGCGGCCTGGGCGAAGTGCGCCCTCAGATAGGCCAGCCGCCGCGGGTCATGCACGCCGTCCGCGGACGGCTTGTCCGCATAGGCCGCGCCGTTCTCGGTGACGTAGTATGCGGGGAAGGGGTACTCGTCCTTGAGCCGCACGAGCATCTCGTGCAGCCCCTCGGGGTACACCTCCCAGTCCATCTCCGTCACCTCCGGGCCGCGCTTCACGGCCGGCCGCGCGTTCTGCGCCTCCGGGATCTCCGTGCTGCGCACGATGCTGCGCGTGTAGTAGTTCAGGCCCAGGAAGTCCACCGGCGCGGCGATGGCCGCCATATCGCCGGGCAGGACGTGGTCAAGCTTGATGTCGTGCCGGGCGATGACCTCTTCGGGGTAGGGCCGGCCCGCCAGCGGGTCGAGATACAACCGGTTCTCCAGCGCATCGCTGTACCGCGTCGCGCGCAGATCCGCCTCGCTGTCCGAGGCCGGGTGCTTGGGGCCCAGGTTGAGCACGACGCCGACCTGGCTGCCCGCGCTGTCGCGGCGGAGCACCGGGACCGCCCAGCCGTGTCCCAGGAGCAGGTGGTGCGTCGCCGCGATGGCCTCGCGGATGTCCTTGTGGCCGGGCGCGTGGATGCCCAGGTAGTAGCCGAGCAGCGCGCTGACCATCGGCTCGTTGAGCGTCATCCACTGCTTGACGCGGTCGCCC
>MWBF01000344.1 GCA_002068935.1 Chloroflexi bacterium ADurb.Bin325 | reverse complement strand
GGTCGCAAAGGAGGGGCGGTCCGCCGCGGGCGGCGGCCCCGGCTCCGCCGCGATGC
Source organism: Chloroflexi bacterium ADurb.Bin325 (assembly GCA_002068935.1). Lineage (GTDB taxonomy): Bacteria > Chloroflexota > Anaerolineae > CG2-30-64-16 > CG2-30-64-16 > MWBF01. The sequence goes on along the minus strand of MWBF01000344.1, from coordinate 3,811 downwards.
TCAGGGTGTGCTCGCCCGGGGCCAGCGCCATGCCGATGCGCTGCATGGCGCGCCAGGACGGCAGGCCAGCCCCCTCTATGGCCGTCGCCTCCCCGCCGTCCAGCCAGACGCGACACGGCCCGCTGGCGGAGAGATAGAGGATGGCGAGCGCCTGGCGGCCCACGGTGAACCGCTGGCGCACGGCGAGCCGTTGCACGGGCGCGCCCTCCGGCGACGGTCGATCCCACGGCCACCAGATGCGCCGCGGCAGGGGAAGAGCTGCTTCGGACATGGTTGTTTCCCTCTGGAATGCAGATTACCGCTATACATCGACGTAAAGTACTATGGTTGCACAAAATTAGTTCGCCGCAGGAGGCCTGCATGCTCACCTACGAACCGACGCTCGAAACCGCGCACACCTACCCGACCATCGGCGAGACCGAAGTTGAATTCTTCCAGGAGAACGGCTATCTGATCGTCCACAACGCGCTGTCCGGCGCGGAGGTCGAAGAACTGCGCCGCGACGCCGTGCACATCTGCCGGGGCGACGCCGGCGATATTCGCGGCGTCACCCGCGCGCTGCCCGGTGAGACCGACGACGACGTGATGCAGCGCTATCTGTGCATCCACTTCCCGCACAAGCTGTCGGATATCATGTGCAAATACCTGGCGCACCCGGTCATCGTGGATGTGCTGACGCACGTCATCGGGCCGGACGTCAAGTGCATGCAGTCCATGCTGTTCATCAAGGCCGCGGGCAAGCCCGGCCAGGCCTGGCACCAGGACGAGGACTTCATCCCCACCCGCGACCGCTCGCTGACCGGCGCGTGGATCGCGATGGATCACGCCACGGTCGAGAACGGCTGCCTCTGGGTGATCCCCGGCTCGCACAAGGCCGGCATCCTGTGGGAGATGGACGACACCTACGACGCGCGCTTCGACTGCACGAAGGAGTCGAAGGGCTTCCCCTACCGGGACGAAGACGCGGTGCCGGTCGAGATCGCGGCCGGGTCCATCGTCTTCTTCAACGGCTACCTGTTGCACCGCTCGCTGCCGAACGTCGCGGCCACGGGCTACCGCCGCTCGCTGGTGAACCACTACATGAGCGCGTCCTCGCTCCTGCCCTGGCATCCGCCGCAGCAGGGCGAGGGGATGGCCGTCACCGACTATCGCGACATCGTGATGATAGCCGGCAACGACCCCTACGCGTACAAGGGCATCACGGATCTGGCCGTCCCGCACGTGCGCCCGACCCGGAACGGCGGCTGCGCGAACCCTGCACTGAATCTCAAGACCGCGGAGTAAATGGCTGTCAGGGCCAACAGTCTAGCCGCGCCGGGTGGCCCTGTCAAGCCCATGTGAGAACCTCAGAAACGTCCCCGCCCCCTGCTCGGCCTCGACTGAACAGGGGGCGGGGACCTGTCATGCCCATTAAAAGCCGGGGAGGGCCATTTTTTCTCGCTTGACAGCCCGGCGGTCTCCTATTATACTGTCCCCCGACTGCTATCAGCGTTCGATGGACGGTCAATACATCGGTAGAAAGGAGCTGTCCCCTCGGCTCATCGTTCGCCCATCAACCGTTCGTTCCCCGTCACACATAGGAGGTAGATACAGTGAGCTCCCAAATCACTCGTCGTCAGCTCTTACGAGGCGCCGGAACACTGGCGGCCGGCGCTGTCGCCGCCGCATGCGCCGCTCCCGCGGCCCCCACCGCTCCCACTGCCCCGCAGGTCGTCAAGGAAACCGTCGTCGTCGAGAAAGAGGTCGAGAAGGCGGTCGAGGTACAGGTAACTGCCGCCCCCGCGACCGGGCCGACGAACGCGCTCGGCGTCACGCTGCCGGCCGATGCGCTGCCCCTCGAGGAACAGTACATCCTCGCCGCGATCGGACAGGTCGGCGGCGGCTTCGGCCACATCATGGAGTCGTTATACAACCGCGCCTTCGAACATGCCGGCGGCTATGAGACCCTCACCACCCTCAACATCGACCTGGAGACTGTGCCGGTCGGCTGCGAGAGCTGGAGCGTGTCGGATGACGGCCTGAACTGGGACTTCATCCTGCGCAAGGAGCTGGTCTTCAGCGACGGCCGGCCGGTGACAGCCCATGACTGGGTGTACACGCTCCAACGCTCGCTCAGCAACCAGTACGACTTCGGCTGGTTCTATTTCGACATCAAGAATGCGGCCCAGGTCTACAACGGCGAACTGCCGCCCGAGGAGCTGGGCGTCACGGCCGTCGATGACTTCACGCTGCGCATCACCACCGAAGTGCCGACGCCCTATCTGCCCGGCATCGGCACCTGGTTCGGCGTCGCGGCCAAGCACGCCTACGAGGAGTTCGGCGAGAACTGGGCGCTCGACCCGGCCAAGTACATCGCCTCCGGCCCGTTCAAGCTCGCGCAGTTCGAGCGCGGGGTGCAGCACAAGTGGGAGTTGAACACCACCTACAAGGGCATTCGCCGCCCCTACATCACCGAGATCCGCGAGCGGAAGCTGGCGACCGGCCTGGCTGCGTATATTGCCGGGGACATCCAAAACATGGCCATCGACATGAACAGCCCCAGCAACGAGGTGATGCAGATCAACAGCAACCCGGTGCTGCGCGCCGAATCGCACCCGCAGCCCGCGTCCAACACGGACTACCTGGGGTTCAACACGCTGGGCGCCTTCCCGGAGCTGACGAACCCCGACGTGCGGATGGCGCTGTGCAAGGCCATCGACAAAGAGACGCTCATCGCACAGATCTACCAGGGCTTCGGCAACCCGGCGTGGGGCATCCTGCCCAAGGGCTTCCCCAACTACATCGGGGATCAGCTCAAGGAGCTGGAGCCGAACAAGTATGACCCGGACGCGGCCAAGGCGCTGCTGGCGAAGGCCGGGTTCCCGGACGGCAAGGGCTTCCCGAAGTTCGAGATGTATATCCGACAGCCGACCGACAAGATGAGCCTGCTGGCGCAGGCGCTCCAGGCGATGTGGCAGGAGAACCTGGGCATCATGGTCGAGCTGCGGCCGTCCGACTTCCAGTCGTTCACCTCCGCGGCCTTCACCGACCGCACCGCGCCGATCTACTACGTCAACTATGCGCTGGATTACTACGACCCGGCGACCTTCCTCAACGTGTTCCGCGACGGCGGTCGCCATCCGACCGACACGGCCGCCTGGACCGAGGCGTACAATGCGGCCAATGCGACGCTGGACACCGCCAAGCGGTTCGAGCTGATGCAGCAGTCCGAGAAGGACCTGGTGGACAGCACCGCGTTCTATTTCCTGGTCAGCCCGTTCTCGATCGGCCTCTGGCCCTGCAACATGAAGGGCGAGACGGTGGTGCCGAACAAGGACGGCTTCGCCTTCTACGGCGGCGGCGGCGTGGGCTGCCCGCACGCCTACGAAGGCATGTACTGGGCGCAGTCGGACTGCCGCGCCGGGCTGTAACCCCTCACCCCGACCTTCTCCCCGGGGCTGCGGCCTGGGGAGAAGGATTCGGAATCCGCCCAGACACACTCTCTCCCCCTCTCCTGCCCGTCCATGCAGGAGGGGGAGAGGGGTGAGGTAAACGATGCTTGCTTATATCCTCCGCCGCTTGTTCGGCATCATCGTCATGCTGCTGCTGCTTTCCATGTTCACCTTTGCGCTTTCGCGCGCGGTGCCCGGCGGCCCGTGGATGCAGAACGCGGACATCCCGCTGCCGCCGGAGCAGGTCCAGGCGTTCAAGGCCAAATACGGCATGGACAAGCCGCTCTGGCAGCAATATCTGGTATGGGTGAGCAACGCGGTCCGGCTCGACTTCGGCCGGCCGTTCACCGCGCCGGAGCTCTCGGTCACGCAGCTCATCG
>MWBF01000343.1 GCA_002068935.1 Chloroflexi bacterium ADurb.Bin325 | reverse complement strand
CGTTTCGCTATGTTAGTGGCGTTTCACGCTAAACCATAAGGAGCGCGGCTCGTGAAAGACATCCATGTTCAAGCCCAGAAGGATCACATCCTCTCCCTGTGCACCGCCTCGCCGATCCAGGCGCTCACCGAGCTGGTTTGGAACGCCTTGGACGCCGACGCCTTCGATGTGAAGGTCGACGTGATCCAGAACCCGCTCGGCGGCATCGACGCGATCCGCGTCTCGGACGACGGGCAGGGAGTCAACGCGCTTCAGGCCGACACCCACTTCGGCAATCTGGGCGGCTCTTGGAAGCTCGACGCGGTCAAGACGCCCCTCTCCGGACGCGTGTTGCACGGCCGCAAGGGAAAAGGTCGCTTCAAGGCTTTCGCCCTCGGCAACCGCGTGGAGTGGCGCACCACCATGCGGACCGCCGACGGGCTGCGCTCGTTCGTGCTCGCCGGCGAGGCGCAGGACCCCAGCCACTTCACCCTCGCGGATCAGCCCGCGCCGGGGCCGGCCACCGGCACCGAGGTGCTGATCACCGAGATCCGGGCCCCGCTTGGCTCGCTGCTCGACGCCTCCTGGGCGGTCCAGCAACTGGCCTCCCACTTCGCGCTTTACCTCAAGGCCTATCCCAACGTGCGCATCTATTTCCAGGGCCTGCTGGTCAACCCCGTCATCGTCCAGCGCGCCAGCCACCTGTACCACCTCAAATCTTCTGAAGGCGCCAAAGCCGAGCTTCAGGTGATCGAGTGGAAGACCAAGCAGAGCCGGGGCAAAATCGTCTTCTGCAACTCCGACGGTTTCGCGCTCCACGAGGTCGACGCCGCCGTGCGCCCGGGCAGCGGCTTCAACTACACCGCGTATCTGGTCAGCTCGCGGTTCGCCGCGCTGCACGACGAGAACCTGCTGATCCTCGACGAGATGCACCCCGAGACCAAAGCCTTTCTCGACGCCTCGCGCGACATCCTGCGCCGACACTTCCGCGAGCGCCGCGAGGCGCTCGCCGCCGAGCTGCTGCAGCAGTGGCAGGCGGACGGCGTTTACCCCTATCCCGGAGAGCCGGCCGACGAGGCCGAGGCCGCCGCGCGCAAGCGGTTCGAGGCCTGCGCCCTCACGGTCCGCGCCTACTCGGACAATTTCGACGCCACACGCGTTGCCGGGCCGAATCAGCCGGCCGGCTTCGTGCGGCGCGTGGGCCGCGCATAGAAGGGATAGCGCGCGGGATCGTCGTCCGGCAGGATGTAGCGCCAGCGGCGATAGTTGAGGCACCAGAGCGAGGGGTGCTTGCGGATGACGCGCTCGAAAGCGAAGGCCAGCTGCTGAGTGCGCGTGTCGTCGTCGGCCTGCGGGTCCGGCAGGAACAGCTCTCCGGGCTCGATGCGGTAGCGGCCGTCCTTGAGCGGGCGCGACCAGGCGAACACAACGGGCACTCCGAGTTTCCGCGACAGGGCGGCAGGCGCCAGCGAAATGCCGGCAGGCAGCCCGAAGAGCTTGACCCATGTCCCGCCCTCCCAGACATGCGTGTGCTGGTCGATCAGCAGGCCGACGCTGGTGCCGTGCTTCAGCGCATGCATGAGCGAGCGCAGGGCGCCGTCCGCGGGCACGATCTGCTGGCCGCTGGTGGTGCGCAGCCGCGTCAGCCGTTCGGTCATTTCCGCGGAGCCGACGGTTTTCGCGACGGACATCATGGGGATGCCGTTGGCTACGCACGCCTGCGAGAGCAGTTCCCAGTTGCCGAAATGGGCGCTGACCGTGATGGCCGGCAGATGGGCGCGCAGCGTGTCGAGCACCGCAGGGGCGAAGGTCACCTGGTCCTTGATCCGCGCAAGGGTGTCGCGCGACATCCAGAAAATGTTCACGAGCACGCGGGCCATGTTGCGGTACGCGTGGTGGATGATGGCCCGCTCGCGAGCGGCTGTCATGCGCCTCCCGAACATGAGCCGCAGGTTGGCGCGCGCGATGGCCTTGCCCCGGCAATCGAACAGGTAGGCGACATCGCCCACCCAGCGGGACAGGCGCAGAAGGCCGGCCAGCGACAAGGGCGGAATGATCTGCTGGCCCAGCCAGACCAGAAACCACTCCACGGGCCGGCGCGCGCACCGGTAGTAAACTCTGAGCCCTTTTTTTGCCATACGCGTTCTGAAACGATAGCACGCGCGTCTGAAACAGGAAAGGAAAAAGGGGCGAGATTGCCTGAATGTAATGCCCTCCGCCCGGAAAAACGGCTGCCGGCCGCGGCTACCAGAGATCGCCGACTTGGCCGCAGGGCAGGATCTCGACGGTGGCGTCGACCTCCTCGCCGGGCGCGAAGCCGGCGATGCCGACCGCGACGCGCAGGGGCATATGGTCGGGGACCGTGAAGCCGCGCTTGCGCCGGGTTCCGTCCCAGGCGATGTTGAGGCGGTTGTAAGAGTAGTGCTTGGCCATGCGGACCTGGGTCTCTTCGGCGAGCATGGGCACGGACATGGAGGCGATCAGGCGGTTGTTCTCGCTGATGCTGTAGACGGCCACGCAAGCCGCGGGGCCGCCGTCCTCCTTGAGGGCCGGCTTTCTGGTGCGGAAGACCACCTTGCAGACCAGGTCACGGCTGTCGGCAAGCTGCCACGACATGGCCTTGCCCATCCAGCTGAGTGCCTTGTTGTCGAAATTGACGGTGCCGTATTTGATCGTGCCGCGCACGTAGGCCCGCATGGTCTTCGGATAGGCGAAAAGGCCGAGTTCGTCGGGCTGTCCCGACAGGTTGTAGAGCGAAAAGTCGTGGGAGTAATTGCCAGAGCCCTCGAACTTCCACTTGGTGATTTCCGGCGGCCACGCTTTGTCGAACTCGAGAGGCTTCAGCAGAAAGGCCTGGACGACGGGCGTGAGGTCGTTCAGGGTGAGGGCCGTCAGGTTACGCGCGGTGGCCTGTGGCTCTTCGGCGCGTCCCTTGAGGTTGGCGACATCCGGCACGGGCGGCACAAGGCGGTACTTGGCGCCGGCCTCGTCGAAGGCGCGGTTGGCGAAATCTTTGCGCTGCATGGCCACGCGCATGCGGGTCGCCTCTTTTTTGACGGCCGCGGCCTCGCCGGCCTTGCCGTCGGACACGTAGCGGCTCTGAAGCTGGTCCAGCCCGCCGACGTATTTTCCGGCCAGGGCGGTCACCCTCTCGCAGCGCGCGGAATCGCTGGCGGAGCGCCGGGCGGCATAGGTCTCCTGCGCCAAGCGCAGAGCTTCGGGCGCGGCGACATGGTCTGCTGCGGTGAGTTCGGGCACCGTCTCGAAAGGGTCGGGCTCGGCGCCGAGCGCCTTCATGAAGCGCCCCGCCTCCTTGCGGACAGCCTCGACGCCGGGCAGGTCCTTGGCCTCCTTTAAGCGGACGGATAGCCGCTTGAGCTCCAGCACGTAGTTCTCGGCGAGGGGCAGCAGCGAAGCGTCATAGTCTCCGGCGATCTTGGCCAGGCCTGCGCAGTAGGCGGAGCGCAGCGCCGCGGCCTCGGCCGGCAGGCCGGCGGCAGCGGGCGCGGCGGTTTGGGCGGCGGCGGCGAACGCGAGCAGGCAAAGGCTGGCGAGGGTCTTTCTCATGACAGGTTCTCCGGGGTTGCACATGAAGTCACAGTTTAGCACAAACGGCGCGGAAGACGGAACGCGAGGTTTTGCGGCGGGGCGCCTTCACTCGAAGGCGACGAGGTTTTTCTCGCGCAGACTGACATAGCCGGCGGCCGAGGGCGAGGGCTTGCCGACGATCAGGTGGTCCACCACGCGGATGCCGAGGATGCGCGCGGCCTCGACCAGGCGCCGCGTGATGTCGACGTCCTCTTTCGACGGCGTAGGATCGCCAGAGGGATGGTTGTGCGCGAGGATCACGGAGGCCGCGCTGTAGCGCACGGCCTTGGAGAAGACCTCGC
>MWBF01000342.1 GCA_002068935.1 Chloroflexi bacterium ADurb.Bin325 | reverse complement strand
AGCGCAGCAGCGCGCGCCTGTTTCTCCGCCAGTGCCACAGCGCGTACAGGGTCAGGCCGGCGGGCAGGAAGGCGGCGTAGTACTGGGTGTAGAGCGCGAGCGCGGCCAGGGCGATGTAGACGGCGTAGGGCCCAGGGCGTCTGCCGCCTAAGCCCGCGAAGATCGGCCACGCGGCCGCCAGGATGCCCGCGCTCCACAGCGCGACCAGCCCATACATGCGGACTTCCTGGCTGTAGTAGATGTGCAACGGGTGGATGGCCAGCAGGAACGCGGCCAGATAGGCCGTGCGGGGGCCGAACATGCGCCGGCCGGCCAGATAGATGACCGGCACGGCGAGCACGCCGGCCAGGACGGAGAAGAGCCGGAACGCCGTCGGGCCCCGGCCCAGCAGCGCGGTCCAGAGCGAGACGAGCGCATAATAGAGCGGCGGGTGGATGTCCTCCGCGGTCAACGCGGCCATCTGGCCGAGCGGGTGGGTGGCGAACCAGACGGAGTAGCCCTCATCCCACCAGAGCGGCTGGAGGTCGAGCCTCACAGCTCGCAGCAGCAGGCCCAGGCCGGCCAGCAGGAGCAGGGACCAGGGGAAAGCAGCGCGGAGCATCCTGAGCGGAGTTCCGCCGTCGCTTTGGCGGAACGCAGTCGAAGGATGCCGTCCCCTCTCCGGCCGGCCCGCATCCTTCGACTGGCGGCGATTCGCAATCATGGTCAAGCCGTTCAACCGCTCAAGATGCTCGGCCACTGCAAGCGGACCTGCCCGCATACTCACATTCTACTGTCCCATACAGGCTGGCAGGTTAGCGTTTCTGCCAGCTCAGGATGACGTCGTGCGTGCGATCCAGCAGCGTGCCGGAGATGGCGTCCGAGACCTCCGCGCCGGAGGCGTCGACCACCACGGCGCGGAACCCTCCGGCCGTGCGCGGCAGCTCCACCTTTGCGTTATACAGGAACTCCGCGGTCGCATAGCCGGAGTAGGCGCGCTCCCAGAACCCGCCGAAGGGCATGGTGCGCTCGCCCGACGGCGCGGACACCTTCAGCGCGTAGCCGCTGATGGGCTGGCCCGCGGTCGGCCCCAGGCGGCCCCAGAACGTCACCCAGTCGAAGTTCGTGTCGTCCGCGTTGCGGTATTCCGTCCCCGCCTGGCCGAACATATTGTTGGCGGCCGGCTGAGGCTGGGGCTGCGGCTGCGCAGGCTGGGCCGGCTGGGCCGGCTGCGGCCGGGGAGCCGGCTGCGCGGCCGGTCGCGCGGTCGGCCGCGGCGTGGGCGGCGCGGGGATGTTCGCGGCCACCTGCACCGTCTCCGCGGCCGTGGCCGTCACCAGGCTGCCGGAGACCCACCCCTTGCGACCGTTGAAGTCGAACTCCCACCAGTCGCCGGCCGCGTTCTTGCCCGTGATATCGTGCGTCGCGCCGCGGGCGAGCTGCCCGATGGCGGCATAGTTCGTGCCCGGCCCGCCGCGCACGTTCATGGTCTGGGCGTTGACGGTAAAGCGCGCGACCACGGGGGCCGCGGTCGGCGTCGGCTCTTCCGTCGGCGCAGCGGTCGGCTCCTCCTCGACGACCGGCGTGGGCGAGGCGATCTCGACGAACGCCTCGGTCGGCGTCGGCTCAAGCGTCGGTTCGAGCGTCGGCTTCTCCGCCGTGGGGGTGAAGGTGGGTCGCAGGGTCTTGGTCGGCACCGGCGTGCCCAGCGGCAGGCGGCTCACCTGCCTGGAGGCACAGGCGCTCGCCGCGGCCAGGGCCAGCAGCAGCGCCAGCAGTACCAGGATGCGTGGACGCATGGTAGATTCTTCCTCCTGTGTTGTTGGGCGTCGAGGATACGGATTGAGCCACAGAGAACATTGAGCACTCAGAGAGCTCCATCAGATATCTGAAGCCTGAGTCTCTGTTCTGTTATTCTCTGCGACCTCTGCGCTCTCCGTGGCTGAGCAAAACGCGAGGCAACCAGGCACGGTGTGGCCTGCCCAGAGGACTCTAGCGCGCCAGCCAGTAAGCGATGTAAACGACGAGGTTCCGGTAGGAGTCGCCCTTGGTCGTAAACTGGGTGATCGGCGACACGCGGAAGCCGCCGGGCCGGGCCAGATAGATCTCCCAGTCGGCCTCGCCTGCACGGATCATCTCGAACTTGAGATTGGTCTCGAGGTTGCCCTCGCTGATCGCCGTGTGCTCAAACTCGCGGCTGCCGAAGGACTGCTCGTTGTTGCTCACGTCCGCGCCGTTGCGCATGACCTTCAAGATATAGCCGGGCAACGGCGTCTGGTTGTCGGGCGGCCCCTCGTACACCTTGACGTAGATCGTCATGATACCGTTATCGCGCTGAATCGGAAACTCCGGGCCGCGCGCGATATCGAACGGCGGCGCGGGCGTCGGCGCGGGCGTGCGCGTCGGCTGCGGCGGCGGGATGGCGGTCGGCGGCGGCGGGATGGGCGTGGGCGCGGGCGTGACGACCGCTACCTGCGCCACCGCGCCCATCTCCGTGACGAACTCCGCAAAGACCCAGACGGGCTGGTTCGCCACGCAGCAGACATTGACCCACGCGCCATCCGGCGTCCGGCCCAGGATCATCAGTTGCTCCCCCCGCTTGACCTGCCCGACGCGCTCGAAGTCCGTCCCCGGCCCGCGGCGCGCGTTCAGGGTATCCACGTTGACGACCACATACGGCGTCGGCTGCGGCCGTGGGCCGCTCTCGCGCACGGGCCGGTTGGTCTCCACATCGCTCGTCGGCTGCGGCGTGGCCTGCGGAGGTTCCGGCGTCGGGCTGGGCGCGGGCGTGTCGGTGGCGTAGATCAGCAGCTCGGTGCTGCCGCCGGCGATGGCGCCCTCCTGGGCCGCACCCTCGGCCAGCGGCAGGCCGCCCGTCGCGGGGGCCTGCGCCACCACGCCGGGCGGCAGCGTGCCCCGCACGCTGATGCCGCTGGTGGCGAGCGGGGTCAGCGCGGCCGGCAGCGGCGTGAAGGTCGGTCGCGGCGTCTTGGTCGGCGTGGCCGCGCTGACGCCGGCCCGGCCCACCAGCGCCTGCCCGACGGAACAGCCGAGGCTGACCGCGGCCAGCAGCATCACCAGGCCCAGGACCCTTACCAGCGAGCGCCGATAGAGCGCCACCTTGACGACGGATGCACTCATGGCAGGCTCGTAAAGACCACGTAGTACCATTTCGAGTTGGCGACGTTGGCGTAGACCCGGACGGGGGCCGACAGCGAGACGCCGGCCGAATCCGCGACGAGGATCTCCCAGAAGCCCTCGTCCATCGATACGCCGATGCTGTTGCTATCCCATTTCACATTGGTCTTCAAACACAACAACCCCTGGCGCGGCAACGGGCAGTCCAGCGCGGGGTTGACCGGCTTGCCGTCGTCGGGATACTGAAGCACCAGCCAGTTCCAGCCCGTTATCGAGCCTTCGCTCAGCCACTCCTGCCCGGTTGCCAGCTTGCGCACCTTGAGCTTGTAGTTCCACAGCGGCGTCGCGCCGTTGTAGATCACCGCGTCCACACGGAAATAGTTCTGGCCGTGGGGATATTCCTGGACTATGCCCTCCTGCCGGAAGGGCCAGGCGTAGGTCGGCGTCGGCGCGGGCGTGAAGGTCGGCGGCGGCGGGATGGGCGTCGGGGGCGCGGGCGGGATGTTCATGTCCTCGGCCACGGTCCAGATCGGCCCGCTCACCTCGACCACCGAGTCCGCAATCCACACATCCGCGCCGTTGACGCAGCAGACCTTCCACCAGTCGCCGGCCCGGTTGCGCCCCACCACCGTGATCTGCGTGCCCGCGCCGAGCCGCGCCACCACGGGATAATAGATGCCCGGCCCCTGGCGCACGCTGGACTTGTCCGTGACCACCTTGACCATGACCGGCGGCGGCGGCGTGCCGGTGACG
>MWBF01000341.1 GCA_002068935.1 Chloroflexi bacterium ADurb.Bin325 | reverse complement strand
CTGGCGCGTCGAGCTGGCGGTGGTCCTGGTCCTGCTCGTGATGCTCATCAACCTGCGCGGTGTCAAGGAGGCCGGGGTCATCTTTGCGGTCCCGACCTACATCTTCATCGCGCTGATGTTCATGACGGTCATCATCAGCTTCTTCCGCTATGTGACGGGCAGCCTGGGGACGGTGATCGAGCCGCCGGAGATGGAGATGCTGCACACCGCGCAGGCCGTCACCGTCTTCCTGATCCTGCGCGCCTTCGCCAACGGCACGACCGCGCTGACCGGCGTCGAGGCCATCTCGAACGGCATCACGGCCTTCCGCGAGCCGCGCAGCCGCAACGCGGGCATCACGCTGATGTGGATGTCGCTCATCCTCGGCGCGCTGATGATCAGCATCACCTTCTTTGCGACCCAGGTGCATGCTGTCCCCTCCGGGGTGGAGACGGTCATCTCGCAGTTGGCCCGGACGGTGTTCGGCGGCCGCGACCTGGCCTACCTGGCCGTCATCGCGGGCACGTCGCTGATCCTGATCATGGCGGCCAACACGGCCTTTGCCGGCTTCCCGCGGCTGAGCGCGCTGCTGGCCATCGACGGCTTCCTGCCCCGCCAACTGGCCTATCGCGGCAGCCGGCTGGTCTACTCGCGGGGCATCGCGGTCCTGGCCCTGTCCGCGGCGTTTCTGATCTTCATCTTCGATGCCAGCGTGACTAACCTGATCCCGCTGTACGCCATCGGCGTGTTCCTCTCGTTCACGCTGTCGCAGAGCGGCATGGCGCGACGCTGGTGGAAGATCGGCCACCTGGCGCCGGGCGCGGAGATCCAGGAGCGCGGCTCGACCCTGCGCTACGAGCGCCATTGGCCGCTCAAGATGATGATCAACATCGTCGGCGCGGCGATGACCGCGGTCGTCGCGCTGATCTTTGCGGTGACGAAGTTCACCGACGGCGCCTACATCGTCTTGATCTTGATCCCGATCATCGTGTTCGTGCTGTCCGTCATCCACCGCCATTACAGCAAGCTGGCCCGGAGCCTGTCGCTCGACGATTACAGCGAGCCGCCCCTGGTGCCGCGCCACCGCGTCATCCTGCCGATCAGCGGGGTCCACCGGGGCACGCTGGCGGCCCTGCGGTATGCGCAGAAGCTGTCCGACGACATCACCGCGGTCCACGTCATGATCGAGCCGGAGGACGCCGAGCGGACGCGCGAGCGCTGGGAGACCTGGGGCGAGGGCGTGCGCCTGGTGATCCTGGATTCGCCCTACCGTCTCCTGGTGGAGCCGCTGCTCGAATATATCGAGGATATCGCCGCCGAGCGCCAGCCCAACGAGACGATCACGGTGGTCGTGCCGCGGTTCGTGCCGAAACATTGGGCGGCCAACGCCCTGCACACCCAGGCGGCCACCTGGCTCCAGCTGGCGCTGCTGGACAAGCCCGGCGTCGTCATCACGGATGTGCCCTACCAGGTCGAATGACCGGCCAGGCAGAGGATGGAGTAATCATGAATGTAATCGTCGTCGGTTGCGGCCGCATCGGCGCGGAGCTGGCCTATGGCCTCTTCAAGCGCGGCCACAAGGTCGTCGTCGTCGACTTCAACTCGGACGCGTTTCGCAACCTGCCCGCGGACTTCCGCGGGCGGACGCTGGAGGGGGATGTCCTGTCGCCGGATGTGCTGCTGCGCGCGGGCATCCAGCACGCGGATGCGGTGGCGGCCGTGACGCCGTCCGACTCGACCAACGCGGTCGTCGCGCACACGGCGCGCGTGGCCTTCGACATCCAGCAGATCGTCGTGCGCAACTTCGACCCGAACAAACGGTCGCTGCACGAGGCCTTCGACTTGCAGATCGTCAGCCCCAGCGTGTGGGGCGCGCAGCGCATCGGCGAGATGCTGGGCGACGAGCCGTTGCGCACCGTCTTCTCGGCGGGCAACGGCGAGGTCGATGTCTACGAGCTCGTGATCTCGCCCGCGTACGCCGGCCATAAGCTCAAGGAGCTCGTGCAGGGCACCACGTGCGTGCTGGTGGCCGTGACCCGCGCGGGCCACGCGCAGTTGCCCGACCCGGAAATGGTCGTGCAGGCCGGCGACATCGTCCACATCAGCGGCACGCAGGACGGCATCGAGGCCCTCCTCAAGCGGCTGCCCGCGGCAAAGGAGGCCTGAGATGTTCGTTCTGATCGCCGGCGGAGGCCGCACCGGCGCGCAGTTGGGCGCGCTGCTCGTGGCCCAGGGCCACAAGGTGCACCTCATCGAGAACCGGCTCGAGGTGCTGTCGCGCATCCATCATGAGCTGCCGACGGAAGTGATCTACGAGGGGAATCCCACTTATCCCGCCATCCTGGAGCAGGCCGGCATCCAGCAGGCCCAGGTGTTGGCCGCCTGCACCACGGATGACGCGGACAACCTGGCGCTCTGCTATCTGGCGCGCAAGAAGTACAACGTCCCGCGCACCATCGGCCGCATCAACAACCCGCGCAGCCAGTGGCTCTTCGGCGAGATGTTCTGCGTGGATGTCGCCATCAACCAGGCCGACCTGATGGCCAAGCTGATCGCGGAGGAGATGTCGCTGGGCGACATGATGACGCTGCTGAAGCTGCGCAAGGGCGAGTACATGGTGGTCGAGGAGAAGATTCCGGCGGACGCGCGCGCGGTCGGAATGGCGATCAAGGATCTGCCGCTGCCGGAGAAGTCGGTCATTGCGGCCATCCTGCGCAGGGGGGAGATGATCGTCCCGCGCGGCCCGACCGAGCTGGCCGCCAACGACGAGGTCATCGCGGTCACCGATTCGCAGGGCGCCGAGCAGCTGGCGCTGCTCTTTGCGCGGCGGAAGTAGCGCCCCTCGCCGCGCGCCCCTCCCGCGGCGCGGGAGGGGCGCGCGGCCTAACGATCGCCCCGATACAGTCCCCGCGCGCAGATGTATTCGCGCACCGGTTCGGGCACGAAGTAGCGGATGCTGCGGCCCGCGGCCACGCGGCCGCGCAGGTCATGCGACGCGATCTCCAGCTCCGGCATATCCAGCAGCGTCACGCGCGCGCGTATGCCGGGCAGCCGCGCCTCCAGATCAGCCCAGTCGAGGTCGATGTTGGGCCGCGTCAGCGCCACGAGACGACAGGAGGCCAGCAGCTCCGCCGGGCGATACCACTTGGGCAGGTCGACCAGGCTGTCATACCCCATGAGGAAGTACAGCTCGGCCGCGGGCGTCAGTTGCGCCTTCAGGATGCGGATCAGGTCCACCGTATAGTGCGGGCCGGGGCGGTCGGCGTCCGCCCGCGAGACCTCGAACGCGCGGTTTCCCGCGATCGCCAGCCGGGCCATCTGCACGCGATCCTCGACCGGCGTCAGCCGGCGGTCGAGCTTGTGGGGCGGCTCGCCCGCGGGGACGAAATAGACCCGCGCCAGCCCCAACTGGTCGCGCGCCTCCTCCGCCAGCGCCAGGTGGCCGATGTGGACGGGGTCGAACGAACCGCCCAGGACGCCGATGCGGGCCCCCTCCGGCAGCGCGCTGCCCGTCTCGCCGTCCGCCATGTTACTCGCTCCACTCCAGCTCGCGCTCGCCGATGCGCACGATCTGGCCTTCGGTCACGCCGGCCTCGCGCAGCGCCTCGGTGATGCCGAGCGCATCGAGGATGCGCTGGAACCGCATCACCGCATCGTAGTACTCCCAGCGCGTCATCTTGACGATGCGTTCGATGCGCCTGCCGTACACGCGCCACGCGCCGTCCGGCTCGCGCTCGATCGTGAAGCTGACGTCTTCGGCCTCGCTGATCGGCGTGAGCGGCTGCACATCGGCCAGCCGCGGGGGCGGCGGCAGCTCGGCCAGCAGCACAGCGACGCGCTGGATGAGCGCGTCCACGCCCTCGCCGGTCACCGCCGAGATGGCCAGCGGCTCGACCACCCCGCGCTCGC
>MWBF01000340.1 GCA_002068935.1 Chloroflexi bacterium ADurb.Bin325 | reverse complement strand
CGACCCTCCATGCAGGCGCGCAGCCCCTCGCGCTGGAGGACGTCATCGGCGAGGCGCTGAGCTGGGGCGAGGCGCTGGCCGGGCGCATCGTCGACACCCTGCCGATGGTGCAGGAGGCCGTGCGCGGGGGCCGCGAGGTGCTGTTGGAGGGTCAGCTCGGCGTGATGCGCGACCTGGACTGGGGCACCTACCCCTACGTCACCTCCTCCAACCCGCTGGCCGCGGGGGCCTATCTGGGCGGAGGGCTGCCCCCGCGCGCCATCGACCGGGTCATCGGCGTCGTCAAGGCCTACAGCACCGCGGTCGGCGCGGGACCGTTCCCGACCGAGCTGCACGACGCGACCGGCGACCGGCTGCGTGCGGTCGGCCAGGAGTTCGGCGCGACGACCGGCCGGCCGCGGCGCTGCGGCTGGTTCGACGGGGTCGCCATCGGGTACGCCGCATGGCTAAACGGGTTCACCGGCCTGGCCGTCACCAAGCTCGACGTGCTGGACGGGCTGCCGGAGCTCAAGATCTGCACCGGCTATCGCATCCGTGGCGAGGTCAGCGCGCGCGTGCCCGATACCTGCGACATGGCCCTGGCCGAGCCGGTCTACGAGACGTGGCCCGGCTGGCAGGAGCCGACGCGCGAGGCGCGCACGTGGGACGACCTGCCCAAGCCCGCGCGCGCCTATCTGCACCGGATCGCGGAGCTGGCCGGCGTGTCCATCCAGTACGTCTCCGTCGGCCCGGAGCGCGACCAACTGATCGTGATGTAGCGCGCGATGGCCGAGTCCTTCACCCACGACGCCTATCTGTCGCCGTTCACCTGGCGCTACGGCTCGCCGGAGATGCGCAGCCTGTGGAGCGAGGCGCACAAACGCCGGCTCTGGCGGCGCATCTGGGTCGCGCTGGCCGAGGCCGAGCAGGCCGCGGGGCTGGTCACGCCGGAGCAGGTCGCGGATCTGCGCGGCCACGCGGCGGACATCGACCTGCCCCGCGCGCACGCCATCGAGGCGGAGATCCACCACGACCTGATGGCCGAGGTACGAACCTATGCGGAGCAGTGTCCGGTCGGCGGCGGCGTCATCCACCTCGGCGCGACCAGCATGGACATCGAGGACAACGCGGACGCTCTGCGGCTGCGCGAGGGGCTGGATCTCCTGTTGGCCGGCACGCGCAAGCTCCTGGCCGCGTTCGCCGACCAGATCGAACGCTGGGCGGACACGCCCACGATGGCCTTCACCCACCTCCAGCCCGCGGAGCCGACCACCGTCGGCTACCGGCTGGCGCAGCACGGCCAGGATCTGCTGGCCGACCACGCCGAGCTGGCGCGCGTGCGCGGGGAGATCCGCGGCAAGGGGCTGAAGGGCGCGGTCGGGACGTCCGCCTCCTATGCGCAGTTGCTGGCGGGCACGGGGCTGTCGCCCGCCGCGCTGGAGCAGCGCGTGATGGATGCGCTCGACCTGCCCGCGTTCCCGGTCGCGACGCAGACCTATCCGCGCAAGCAGGACTACCGCGTGCTGGCCGCGCTGGCCGGGCTGGCCGCAACCCTGTACAAGTTCGCCTTTGACCTGCGCGTGCTCCAGTCGCCGCCGCTGGGCGAGTGGGCCGAGCCGTTCGGCAGCCGACAGGTCGGTTCGAGCGCGATGCCGTTCAAGCGCAACCCCATCCACGCGGAAAACATCGACAGCCTGGCGCGCCACCTGGCCGCGCTGCCCCGCGTCGCGTGGGACAATGCGGCGCACAGCCTGCTGGAGCGCACGCTGGACGACTCGGCCAACCGCCGCAGCGTGCTGCCCGAGGCCTTCCTGATGGCGGACGAGCTGCTGCGCCGCGGGCTGCGGCTGGTGGAAGGGCTGCGCGTGGACGAGCGCGCCAGTGCGCGGCTGCTGGCGGTCTATGGCCCCTTCGCCGCGACCGAGCGGCTGCTGATGGAGGCGGTCAAGCGCGGAGGCGACCGGCAGGAGCTCCACGAAGTCATCCGCGAGCATGCACTGGCCGCATGGGCCGCGGTGCAGTCCGGCGCGCCGAACCCGCTGATCGACGCGCTCTGCGCCGATGTGCGGCTGGCGCGCTACTGGCCGGACGCGCAGGGCGAAATGCGCGGCCTGCTAGACGCAACGCACTATGTCGGCGATGCGCCCCAGCGTGCGCGGGCGCTGGCAGGGATGATTCGGCAAGAAGAGGTACTACGATGACACCACGCGCCATTCTGAGCGTATACGATAAGACGGGACTCGTTGACTTCGCGGCCGGACTGGCAGCGGCGGGGTTCGAGCTGGTCGCGTCCGGCGGGAGCGCGCGGGCGCTCGCCGCGGCGGGCCTGCCGGTCGTGCCGGTGGAGCAGGTCACGGGCCACCCGGAGATCCTCGGCGGCCGGGTCAAGACGCTGCACCCGGCCATCCACGGCGGCATCCTCGCGCGGCGCACGCCGGAACACCTGGCGGAGCTGGCCGCTCACGGCATCGCGGCGGTAGATCTGGTGGTCTGCAACCTCTACCCGTTCACCGAGACGGTGGCTCGGCCCGGCGTCAGCGAGGCGGAGGCGGTCGAGGAGATCGACATCGGCGGGGTGACGCTGCTGCGCGCGGCCGCAAAGAACTTCGAATCGGTCACGGTGATCTGCGACCCGGCGGACTATGCCGCTGCGCTGCCTGCGCTGGCCGCGGGCACACTCACTGCGGACGAGCGGCGGCGGCTGGCGCTGAAGGCGTTCCGGCATACCGCGGAATACGATGCCGCCATTGCGGCGTGGCTGAACCGCGAAGACGCGCAGAGTGCAGAGGGGTTGCCGGAGCGGCTGGCGCTGAGCGCGGAGCGGGTGCAGGCGCTGCGCTACGGCGAGAATCCGCACCAGCAGGCCGCGCTGTACCGCTGGACAGGCGCGGCGCCGGCCTTCGAGCAGCTCCAGGGCAAGGAGCTGTCCTACAACAATATCGTGGATTTGGAGGCGGCCTGGGCCATGCCGCAGGAGTTTGCGGAGCCGGCGGTCGCCATCATCAAGCACACGAACCCGAGCGGGCTGGCGTGCGCGGCGACGCTGGTCGAGGCGTACCGGCTGGCCTTCGAGTGCGACCCGGTGTCAGCGTTCGGCGGCATCATCGCGTGCAACCGGCAGGTCGATCTCGCCGTGATGGAGGCCATCGGCGGGCTGTTTGTCGAGGTGCTGGCCGCGCCCGGCTACACTGACGACGCGCTGGCCTGGCTGGCCGAACACAAGAAGAACTGCCGGGTCATGCTGGCGCGCGAGGGCGCGGCGGATGCGCTCGTGCTGCGCTCGGTCAGCGGCGGGCTGCTGGCCCAGACGCCCGACACGCGCGGCGCGGACGAGAGCACGTGGCGCGTGGTCACGCAGCGCGCGCCGGACGAGGCGGAGCGCCGGGCGCTGGCGTTTGCGTGGCTGGCCGCAAAGCACGTCAAGTCCAACGCGATCGTGCTGGCCCAGGGGAGCGCGACTGTGGGCGTCGGCGCGGGGCAGATGAACCGGGTGGACTCCGTGCACCTGGCCGTCAGGCGCGCGGGGGAGCGCGCGCGGGGCGCGGCGCTGGGATCGGACGCGTTCTTCCCCTTCGCCGACGGCGTCGAGGCCGCGGGCGAGGCCGGCGTGACGGCCATCATCCAGCCGGGCGGCTCGCTGCGCGACGAGGAGGTCATCGCGGCCGCGGATCGCTGGGGCATCGCGATGGTGTTCACCGGGGAGCGGCACTTCCGACATTGAGCAGGTTCGCAGTGGGCGCTTCAGCGCCGTGACAACAAGAAGGGCGCTCAAGCGCCCACTACAAGCCAACACCGTTCGCAGTAAGCGCTTCAGCGCCGTGGCAGCGCCGCCCGACCATCAGATCCGCCCGGCGGCTGCCAGGGGACACGGTCAGAGACCGGCCCCAGCACTTTTCGGGTAGGTGCTCGGCGGC
>MWBF01000339.1 GCA_002068935.1 Chloroflexi bacterium ADurb.Bin325 | reverse complement strand
CCGCCGCGTCCCCGGCCGCAGGGCGGCCAGGGGCCTGGCGCAGAGCGCCGGATCGTCTCGTCGACGCTGGCCGGCGGGGCGATGGAGCAGCAATCCAACTTCTGGTGAGGGGAAATGGCGCATAGTTCAACGGCGCGGCCCAAGCCGGGCGGCGTCACGATCTCGGTCACAGATCTACGGATCAACCTGGCGAAGCACCTGGAGCTAGCGTACTACCAGAGCCGGCACTTCCTGGTCGAGCGCAACCACCAGCCGTTCGTCGCTATCCTCGGGATCGAGGAGTACCGGCGGCTGTTGCGCGCGGCCGGCGAAGCCGGCGGCAAGCCTTGAGCGGACACACATAGAGCACAGCGGGAGGCGCGTCCTCCGCCCCATACAGCCGGGCGGGCTGAGCGCGCAGCGCCTCCCCATTTCCCAACGCCGCGCCGCCTGGTCGCGGCCGCACTGGGAGCACATGATGACCACCTATCCGGGCGGACCCGGGCCCGCCGCATTGCCCGGCCAGCGCATGACGCCGGAACAGCTCATGCACTTCTACGCCGGCATGATCGCCCGTGCCCTGGAGCAGAACCGGCTGCGGCCGATCGTCGTGCCGCTGTTTGATGGCCCGCAGCTCCGCGCCTTTGCGATCCACCTGGAGGTGGGCGTGCCGGCCGAGCGGGTGGAGAAGATCGCCAGCGCGGTCGCGCTCGCCGCGCACAGCAGCAGTTGCCGGATCGCCCGCGACCACGGCAAGCTGCTGGTCGAAGTGCCCAAGGCGCCGGAGGAGCGGCGCAAGCTCGGCGCGGCGGCGGTCGAACGGTTCAAGCCGCCGACCTCCTGGCATGTGGCGTTGGGGCTGTCGGTGACGGGTCAACCGGTGTGGTACGACCTGGACGACCCGAACATCGCCCATCTGGCGATCGGGGGCACGACCGGCTCCGGCAAGACGGTGGCGTTGCGCTGGCTGCTCTACCGGTTGGCCGTGCAGAACTCGCCCGCGCAGTTGGGGTTCGTGATGGTGGACAAGAAGGGGCACGACCTGGCGCCGTACTTCGGCAAGTCCGCGCACCTGCGCCACCCCATCGTCAGCAACCCGTTCGACGGCGCCCGGCTCCTGGCGTGGGCCACCGGCGAGATGGATCGGCGTCTGGCCGCCAACCAGCGCGAGCCGAAGCTTGTGGTGGTGATCGAGGAGATCGGCGACCTGCTCATGGTGAACGGCGAGGTCGAGGGCTTCCTGGCCCGCATCGCGCAGGTGGGGCGGGCGGCCGGGGTCCACCTGGTCGTCACGACCCAGCAGCCCGGGGCCAGGAGCCTGGGCGACGCGCTGACCAACTTCACGGCGCGGCTCCTGGGTCGGGTGGCCACCGCTACCAAGACCTTCGGCGCGGCCGGCCGGGCCAAGACCATGGCGGATCTGCTGCTGGGGCACGGCGACTTCCTGCTGATCACCGCGGGCGCGGAGATCCGCCTGCAAGCGCCGCTCATCACCGGCTTGCAGTATGGCCAGATCCCGCGCGTCGAGCGCGTCCCCTCATTGGACGACGCGCTGCCGCTGGTGGTGCGCCTGGCCGACCTCCAGCGCGACCCTCGGGGCCGGCCGGGGCGGGAGCTGGGCGAGGCGGACTATCGGGCCATCGAGCAGGCGCTGGCCGACGGCATTTCGGTGGGCGCGCTGGCCGCGCGCTTCGGCATCGGCAGCGAGCGGGCCAGGCGGCTTCACGCGGCCTATTGGGAGCAGAACGGCGAGGAGGATGACCTGTGAGCAACGGCGCACGCGTGCTGGCGATCATGGTGGCGGCGGTCGTCCTGGCGCTGATCGGCGGCGCGGTTTACGCCTTGTGGCTGATCGGCGCGGAGACGACGCGCGTCCTGGCCTTTTTGTTGCTCGGCGGCGGGCTGCTGGTGGGTCTGGTGTGGGCCGCGCAGTTCCCGCTGCGCGCCTGGCGCAGCAACCAGCAGCCGGAGCGGCACGTATACCACGATCGGGTGCGGGAGATCCACCACGTGCCCGTCCCCGATCCTGCGGCCCCGCCGGCCCTGCCGGCGCTGCCCGCGGCCCGGCCAGTCGAGACCCCGCCGGTCTACCCGGAGCTGCTGCGGGCCGCGTTCCTGGCCGGCGTCTACGGCAGCCAGGGAACTGCGCCCGGGCTGGCGTCTTGGGACGTTGGGGATGACCGGGCGGAGTGGATCGATGAATGAAGCGGAGAGGAAGCGCCGATCAACATACCTTGCGCGAGGACCGCAACTTCGCCGCCGCATCACGTGCGCGCCTGGCCCCCTGTTCCAAAAAAACGCACACATGAATTGCCCAGGCGGGCTATTTCGCGTTGTATATGGGCCGGTTTTTGGTTTTTCGGTGAGATGAAGGTTGCTTCACTTGACATATCTATACATGGACAGGGCGTTCCACCTGCCGGGGGGATGCCAGCCTCGTCTGTGCTATCAGACCCGCGGCCAGTCATATGCCTGAGACGCTGAGCGGCACGATCCGCAGCCTGGTCTTCCGCAACGACGAGACCGGCTACACCGTGGCCCGGCTCGAACCGGATGGCGACGCGGTCGTAACGGCCGTCGGTGTGATGCCGCCCCTCGCGCCCGACGACGCCGTGGAACTCATCGGCGACTGGGTGGAGCACCCGCGTTACGGCCGGCAGCTCAAGGTCGTCCAGGTGCGGCCGGTAACGCCCACGAGCCTGGACGGCCTGGAGCGCTACCTCGGCAGCGGGTCTATCCCCGGCATCGGCCCGGCCATCGCGGGGCGCATCGTCGCGCATTTCGGCGCGGCCACCGCGCACGTGCTCGACCACGAGCCCGGCCGGCTGCGCGAGGTTGCCAGCGTCGGCGCAGCCCGCGCGAAGGCGATCACTCAGGCGTGGCAGAGCCAGCAGGCGGCCCGGGCCGCGCTGATCTGGTTGCAGGGCCACGGGGTTTCGCCGCGCCTGGCGGCCAGGATCTACGAGGCGTACGGCGCCCGGACGATCGCGTTGGTCCAGGCCGATCCCTACCGGCTGGAGCAGGACATCCCCGGCGTCGGCTTCCAGACGGCCGACAAGATCGCGCGGGCGCTAGGCGTGCCCCACGACGCGCCGCAGCGGGTGATGGCCGGCATGTCGTACGTCCTGGAACTGGCGGCCCGCGAAGGCCATTGTTACCTGCCCTTCGGCCGGCTGGTGGCTCGGGCGGCGCAAGAGCTCGGCGTGGAGGCCGCCTTCGCGGCGGAGATGCTGACCCAGCGCCTGCGGGCCGCGGCCGGCCTGGTCGAGGCGCTCATCTCCTCCTCCGGCGCGGAATCAGAGCCCGAGCGCGCCGTCTACCTGGCCCGGTTCTATCACGCCGAGATCGGCCTGGCCGAGCGCCTGACGCGCCTGGCGCGCGCCGTCGGCAGCCGATGGGGGCAATTCCCTGCCCTCGACTGGCAGCTCCTGCCTCGGGCGCTGACCGGGGGTCACGCGGGCCTGCCCCTGAACGAGCAGCAGGCGGCCGCGGTGGAAGCGGTTTTCACCCGGCCGTTGACCGTCCTGACCGGCGGCCCGGGCACCGGCAAGACCGTCACCCTGGGCGCGGTGATCCGGGTGGCCGACGCCAGCAGGGTGACGGTCGCACTGGCCTGCCCGACCGGCCGTGCGGCCAAACGCGCGGATATTGCGGCGCTGCCTATGGCGATAGACGTCGCGCTGGCCTGCCCGATCGGCCGTGCGGCCAAACGCTTGAGCGAGGCCACCGGGCAGTTGGCCCAGACGGTCCACCGCCTCCTGGAGGTCAAACCGCAGGATGGCCTGCTGAGCTTCACCCGAAACGAAGCCAACCCGTTGGACGCCGACCTGGTCATCGTGGACGGGGCCTCTATGCTCGATCTGCTCTTGGCCTGAAGTATGGGCAAAGGCGCATAGCATCACGGCCGTGAGCGCAC
>MWBF01000338.1 GCA_002068935.1 Chloroflexi bacterium ADurb.Bin325 | reverse complement strand
GTGATGCGCAGGTCGTCCAGCGCCAGCCGCATCCCGCGCCGCGCGACGACGTGCTGGCCGCCGCGGGCCGCGAGCGCGGCGGCCCACGCGGGCGCCTTGTCCTCGGCCAGCCCGGTGTCGAGCACGGTGACTATGCGATAACGCTCGAACAGCGCCAGCAGGCCATCCATGTGATCCGCGTCGGGGTGGGTCAGCGCGACCATGTCGAGGCTGCGATCCCAGAAGGGCAGGAGGCCGCCCAGCTCGTCGAGCAGCGCGGCGGGGCTGGGGCCGCCGTCCACCAGCATCTGGCGGCCGTCGGGTGCGCGGATGAAGATGGCGTCGCCCTGGCCGACGTCCAGGAAATAGACGTGCAGCCGGCCATCCGGCAGGTGGGGGGCCAGCGCGAGCCAGGCCGCGGCCGCGCACAGCGCCAGAAATCCCAGTATGCGAAAACGCAATGATATTAATTTGTCGATTATCATAATAAGATGACCGCGGTCAGATCGTAAGAGCGGGCTGCCGCATCCGGGCTTGCGGGCCGCGGTGACGGCCTTCACAGCCGTGCGGCATCTATGCTATACTACGGCCCGACAAACCTATCTGTCAAGGAGGTGCTATGACGGCTCCTGCACCGCTTCCCACCGAATCTGCGCCGATCATCGTGTACGGCACGCCCTGGTGTCCTGACTGCCGTCGCTCGAAGCAGTTCCTGGGCGAACATCGCATCCCTTACACCTACATCGACATCGAAGAGGACGCCGCGGCGATGGCCGAGGTGGAACGCATCAACAACGGGATGCGCAGCGTCCCCACCATCGTGTTCCCGGATGGCCGCGTGCTCGTCGAGCCGGGCAACGAGGAGCTGGCGCGCACGCTGGGGCTGGTGTCCACCGCCAAACAGACCTTCTACGAGCTCATCATCATCGGCGGCGGCCCCGCGGGGCTGACCACGTCCATCTACGCCGCGCGCGAGGGCATCAGCACGCTGATCATCGAGCGCGGGGTGGCGGGCGGCCAGGTGGGCAATACGCAGTTCATCGAAAACTACCCCGGCTTCGACGAGGGCATCTCCGGCGCGGAGTTTGCCCAGCGGCTGACCAACCAGGCGCGGCGCTTCGGCGTCGAGCTGCTCCAGGCGACCGGGGTGCAGGGCCTGCGCCGCATCGGGCAGTATCTCTGCGTCACCACGTCGTCCGGCGCAGAGTACAGCGCCCAGGCCGTGCTGATTGCGACCGGGTCGCGCTATCGGCGGCTGATGGTCCCCGGCGAGCGCGAGCTGATCGGGTCGGCCATCCACTTCTGCGCGGTCTGCGATGCGGCCTTCTACCGCGACAAGGACGTGCTCGTCATCGGCGGCGGCAACAGCGGGTTCCAGGAGAGCCTGTTCATCAAGCAGTTTGCCCGCCACGTGACCATCGTCGAGTTCCTGCCGGAGGTCAAGGCCAGCCGATTGCTACAGGAAGCGGTGGCCAAACAGCCCGGCATGGACGTCGTGACCAACCATGCCGTGCAGAGCTTCACCGCCCAGCGGGGCAAGCTCCTGGGTGTGGACGTCATCGACCGGGCGACGGGCGAGGCGAAGACCTGGACGCCCGACGGCGTGTTCATCTTTATCGGCCTGGACCCGAACAGCGACTGGCTGCCCCCGGAGATCGAGCGCGACAAATACGGCTTCGTGCAGACCGACCTGAACCTGGAGACCGCGATGCCCGGCGTCTTTGCGGCCGGCGACGTGCGTTCGGGCAGCACGAAGCAGGCCGCCGCGGCCGCTGGCGAGGGCGCGACCGCGGCCCTGATGATCCGCGAATATCTGCGCAGCCAATGACACAGGAAGCGAAGCCCATGAAGATTCTCATAGCCGCCGACATGGAAGGCATCACCGGCGTCGTCCACAGCGACCACACGATCTCGAGCCACGCCGAATACGGCCGTTTCCGCATGCTGATGACCCAGGACGTCAACGCGGCCATCCGGGGCGCGCTGGCCGCGGGCGCGGACGAGGTGATCGTCAGCGACGGGCACGGCGACGAACGCAACATCTTGCTCGAACACCTGGACCCGCGCGCCGTGCTTAACTCCGGCGCGCCGCGGCCCTTCTCGATGGTGGAGGGCGTCGATAGCGGCGTGGACGGGGCCTTGTTTATCGGCTACCATGCGCGGGTTGGCACGCCGAACGCCATCCTCGACCACACCTGGTCGAGCGCCTGCGTGGACGGCGTCTGGATCGTCGCGGCCGACGGCCAGTGGCAGCCCATCGGCGAGATCGGGCTGAACGCGGCCGTGTGCGGCCACTTCGGCGTGCCGGTGCTCATGATCTCGGGCGACCAATCCGCCTGCGCCGAGGCCACGGCGCTGCTCGGTCCCATCGAGACCGCGGTGGTCAAGCGCGCCATCGGCCGCACGTCCGCCGAGTGCTTGCCCCCGCGCACGACCGCGGAGATGATCGAGCAGGCCGCCGCGCGGGCCGTGGGCCGCCTGTTCGCCGACGAGCTGCCGAAGCCGTTCGTGCTGCCGTCGCCCATCACCGCAGTCATCGAGTTCATCCGCTCGGAGATGGCCGACGCCGCGATGCAACTGCCGGGCGCGCGGCGGCTGGAGGGCAAGCGGGTCCAGTATACGGCGCAGGAGATGCCCGAGGCCTATCGCGGGTTCCGCGCGCTGGTCAGCCTGGCGCGGGTCTAGCCGACATGCGCATCGTCGATCTGCCGTCCGACGCCGCGACCATCCAACAGGCCGCGGCGCTGCTGGTCGAGGGCTTTCGCGTGCACTGGCCGGCCGCCTGGCCCGACATGGGCTCGGCCCTGGCCGAGGTGCACGAGGCGCTGGCGCCGGGCAAGCTCTGCCGCGCCGCGCTGGACGGCGACACGCTGCTGGGCTGGGTGGGCGGCATCCCGGGCTACGGCGGCAATGTCTGGGAGCTCCACCCGCTCGTCGTGCGCCCCGACCGCCAGCGCCGCGGGATCGGCCGCGCGCTGGTGGCCGACCTGGAGGCGCAGGTGCGCGCCCGCGGCGGGCTGACGCTGTGGCTGGGCAGCGATGACGAGGACGCGATGACGTCGCTCTCCGGCGTGGACCTGTACGATGACCTGCCGGGCCAGATCGCGACCATCCGCAACCTGAAGGGGCACCCGTTCGAGTTCTACCGCAAATGCGGCTTCGTGGTGGCCGGGGTTGTGCCGGACGCCAACGGCCGCGGCAAGCCCGACATCCTGATGGCGAAGCGCGTCGCCTGACGCGCGTTCAGCGCGCGCACCCGCGGCAGGCCGGCTCCACCCAGTACCGCGCCCCGTCGGTCGTCACCTCGACCGCGGCGGCGGACGCCACGCGCACCGCGCCGTGCGCGGTCAGCCATGCGTCCACGTCCGGCGGGTAGGTCGTATCCTCCGGCCAGAGGACGGTCTGCGGCTCGGTCAGCGCGAGGAGCTGGACGCCCGGCCACGCGCCCGACCCGGCGCTGGGCGTCTTGAGCACGGTCAGCCGCACCCCGGCCGCGCCGTGCCGCTGCGCCAGCGCGGCCTGCGCGTCCTGCGCAAGCCCCGCGGGCAGCAGCGTGCTGAAATCGCGGTAGGCGAGCCGCAGCGCCCACCCCTCCCCCGCATCCAGCCGGGTCAACGTCACGCCGTCCGCCAGCCTGACCACCCCGCCCGGCGGCAGCTCCTCCGGCGTCACCGGCCGCGCCGCGGGCCAGAGCGCCGCGACATCCGGCCCCAGCGCGAGATCCACCCGGCCGCCGGCCTGCCGCGCGAGCGCCGCGGCGTCGCCGCGGCCGTCCCACACCCACACCCGCTGTCCGCCCGGCGTGACGACGAGCGCGGCCTCGGCGTCCCCCGCGGCCAGATAGCGGACGTGCAGCCGGCCGTCCGGCAGGCCGGCGAGCACGGCGGTCAGCAACGCGAGCGGCGTCAGGACGCCGAAGGC
>MWBF01000337.1 GCA_002068935.1 Chloroflexi bacterium ADurb.Bin325 | reverse complement strand
GTGCCGGGCTGGTGGCTCAACTGGCGCGTGCTGGCCGACCCGCCGGAGGTCGACGGCAGTCGGTTTGCGCAGATGGTGCGCTTCAACCGCGCCGGCTTCTCGCCGAACGAGGCCGCGCTGGCCGCGGCCGCCCGCGCCAACCCGGGCGCGCTCTGGCTGATGGGCAACGAGCCGGATGTGGCCTGGCAGGACAATACGACGCCGGAGCAGTACGCCGCGACCTATGGCCGTCTCTACCGGGTCATCAAGGCGGCGGATCCGACCGCGCTGGTGGCTATCGCCGGCGTCAGCCAGCCGACCCCGCTGCGGCTGGACTATCTCGATCGCACCCTCGCGGCCTATGAAAAGCAGTTTGGGACGGAGATGCCCGTGGACGTGTGGAACGTCCACGCCTTCATCCTGCGCGAGGAGCGCGATTCCTGGGGCGTCGGCATCCCGCCGGGGATGACGGAGGACACGGGCACGTTGTACGAGATCGCCGACCACGCCGACCTGGCGATCT
Organism: Chloroflexi bacterium ADurb.Bin325; assembly: GCA_002068935.1. Lineage (GTDB taxonomy): Bacteria > Chloroflexota > Anaerolineae > CG2-30-64-16 > CG2-30-64-16 > MWBF01. The sequence goes on along the minus strand of MWBF01000337.1, from coordinate 3,399 downwards.
TCCGCCGCCAGATCGTCGAGTTTCGCCGCTGGATGGCCGAGCGGGGGCTGCGCGACAGGCCGCTGGTCGTCTCCGAGTATGGCATCCTGATGCCGGGGAGCTACGGCTTCCCGCCCGACGCGGTCGCCGGCTTCCTGGCGGACACCTTCGACTTCTTCCTGACGGCCGCGGATGCCGAGCTGGGCTATCCGCCGGACGGCAACCGGCTGGTGCAGGCGTTCTGCTGGTACAGCAACTCGGATACGGTCTATCCCACGCCGAGCCTGTTCGATCCGCAGACGCGCGCCATCACGCCGGTGGGCGAGATGTTCACCGCGTACATCGCGGGACTGCCGTAGCTCGCTCTGGCCTGCCTCACCCCCTCGACTCCCCCTCTCCTGACGAGGCGGCCGAAGGCCTGCCCGTCAGGAGAGGGGGATGGGGGGTGAGGTAAGCGCTCAGCAATCTTCGAATAGATTCTGGGCCCGGCGTCCTTTGCGCCTCTGTGTGGCTCTGGATCCCCGGCTCAGTCGCGCTTCAACACATCCAGCGCCACTTTCGCCACGGTCGGCGGGTGCAGCAGCATGTTGGCGTAGTTGGCGTTCGCCATCGGGCAGGCGCATTCCTTGTTGTAGATGGACTTGCGCAGCGCGGCCATGCGCTCGCCGAACCAGATGGGCGCGAGGTCATACCCCGTCTCGCGCAGACAGCCGACCGGCTCCGCCCGGATGCAGCAGCTCCAGATGTCGCCGTTGGGCGCGATGTGCGCGCTGGCCCAGCCCGCATAGCAGTCGATGACCTGCGTGCGCTCGTAGAGCACCCGCTTGGCCAACTGATAGTACTGGGCGCGGAACGCCTGCGTGACGCGCGCCAGCCCCCTGGCCGGATGGCTGCGCGCCTGCGCGCTCAGGAAGTCCGCGATGGGCGCGTAGGCATCCGGCTCCGGCGTGATCCCCCAGCCGACCGTGTCGAGCTCGACGCGCTCCTCGGCCACCTCGGTGATGTAGCTGTCCGGCTGGAGGAATTGCAGGTCACGATAGATGTCCTGGAAGCGATGCTGGTTGAACCGGCTGACGACCGTGTGGACGGTCAGGATCAGGTTGCGCTGCGTCTTTTGCAGCTCCTTCAGCGCCTTCCACGTCGCCATCGACCGCTCCCAGTTGCCCGGCACGCCGCGGATATCGTCGTGCTCCTCGCCGACGCCGTCCAGGCTCAGGTTCAGCCCGATCTGGCTGCCGGGGCACTCCTGGCAGATGCGCTGCGTGCGCTCCACCACGCGGTCGGTCAGCAGGCCGTTTGTCGGGATCGTGATGACGGATGGCCGGCAGTGACGGTAGGCGCTGATGACCATCTCATCCAGGTCGCGGCGCAGGAAGGGCTCGCCGCCGGTGAAGGTGATATAGAAAGGCGTGCGCCCCAGATTGGCGAAGACCTTGTCCCATTCCTCCGCTGACATGTCATCGTTGGGCTTGCGCCACACATCGCAGGTGCGGCATTTTGAGTTACAGCGGAAGCTGACGCTCACGACGACGGAGAACGGGTACAGTTTCGGCCAACCGAAGCGCCGGAAGCTCCAATATAGAGGGAGTTTAGGTGCAAGGGAAAGCATCGACATTGGGCTATTATAACACATCTTGCCCGCTACCCCCGTATCCGTGTTACAATCGGCGCTATCCTCTTATCGGGAGTCATCATGGAATGGTACGCTTACCCGCTGCTCGTGCTGGCAGGCATCGCGGCGGGGTTCGTCAACATGCTGGCGGGCAACGGCTCGCTCATCACCCTGCCCGCGCTGATCTTCGTGGGGCTGCCTGCCAATGTGGCGAACGCCACTAACCGCGTCGGGGTTACGCTCCAGAATCTCGTCGGCTCGTGGGAGTTCTACCGCCGGGGCAAGCTCGACACCCGCAACGCGCTCATGTTTGCCATCCCGACGACGGTGGGCTCGATCCTCGGCGCACAGATCGCCGTGGACATCAACGAGGCGCTGTTCCGCCGCGTCCTGGCCGTCATCATGGTGGTGATGCTCGTCCTGATGCTCGTCAAGCCGGAGCGCTGGCTCATCGAGAAGATCCAGCCCGGCGCGCGCCGCCTGTCGCTGCTCCAGATCGTGGCGTTCTTTGCGATCGGCATCTACGGCGGCTTCCTGCAGGCCGGCGTCGGCATCTTCTTGCTGGTAGCGCTGGTGCTGGGCGCGGGCTACGATGTGGTGCGGGCCAACGCGATCAAGGTCCTGATCGTGCTGGCGCTGACCCTCGCCGCGCTGGTCGTCTTCTGGACCAACGCCAAGATCGAGTGGCTGCCGGGCGCGGTGTGCGGCGTGGGCAACATGATCGGCGCGTGGCTGGGCACCCGTTTCGCCGTGCGCAAGGGCGCGGTGTGGGTGCGCTGGTTTGTGGTCGTCGTGGTGCTGGCGTCCGCCGCGCAGTTGCTGGGGGTGTTCGACTGGATCGGCCGGCTGATAGGGTAAGTTAGCCGCCGCTGATCAGGTGGATGGCCTGCATCTCGGCCCCGTCGGGCACCTCGGTGGTGGCGAAGTCCTTGCGCAGCACGACCTCGCCGTCGATCTTGACGACGATCATGCGGAAGCTGAACTTGAGCGCGGCGAGCACGTCCTGGACGGTCATGCCGGGCCGGTATGCGACATCGTACTGGCCGTTGACGCGGATCATGCCGTGTCCTCCTGGCTTTGCCCGCCGACATTGTAGGCGGCCAGCTCCTCCCGGACGACGCGGCGCAGGATCGTCTCGAGCGGCTCCCGCTGGCGCTGCATGTACTCGCGCAAGGCCTGGTTCATCATCGCCTGGTAGCTCTTCCTGCCCTCGGCCGCGTCTACCTGCTCGCGGAACCAATCCAGGATGTCGTCATCGATGCGGATCGTAATCCGAGTCTTGCCTGCCGGCGGCTGGATAATCGCGCCTCGCTTGCCTTTACTGAAGTCGTATTCTTCCAACATCACTCACCTTCGTACTGGCGTCGTTCCTTGTTCGTCGCCTTCCGTGCTGAGATTATGCGCAACCGGTTTTCGCGCCAGGAAAAGACAACCACCAGGACTCGCCCGAATGAGTCGAGCCCTATCAGGGCAAACCTCTCTTCATATGGGAAAGGGTCCTCGATGAGCACCGCCAGGTTATCAGAAAAAACCTCCTGCGCCTGACCGAAGCTCACCCCATGCTTCTGCCAGTTTGTGCGAGCCTTTTCAGCGTCCCATTCAAAATGAAGCTCATCTGTATGCACGATTGTACACCTTTATCCCGAATATAGCAAGTCAAGCGTGAGCACGAAAGTGGGAGGACAAAACCCTTGTCCCCCCACTCTGGATTCGGCCCGCCCGTTTAGCTGTTCGCCTCCACCAGCGCGACCACGTCTGGGAAGTCGATGCCCAGCTCGCGCAGCTTCGCCACGGTCGGGACGCCGTTG
>MWBF01000336.1 GCA_002068935.1 Chloroflexi bacterium ADurb.Bin325 | reverse complement strand
GGCCGGATTCCTGCCGGCCCCGACGCTGACCAACCCGGATGAGCTGCTGTCCGGCGGCATCCTCCCCCAGGCCCAGCCGCCCCTGAGCGGGGCCGCGGCCCCGGTGGAGGCGGCCGGGCCGACACCCACGGCCGAGCCGCCCGCCGCGGCGCAACTGATCGACGGCGCGGTGATGCTGCTGGGGTATGCATGGCTCTGCTGCGGCGCGGCGCTGCTGGCGCTGGCCGCCGTGACGTTCGTCTGGATCATGCGACGCAGCGCCCGCCGTCGCCCGCGCATCTAGCCCCATGGACGCCCAGGCCCGCCGCCCCCGGCGTCCCGACTGGACCGCGTGGCTGCCCCTGGGCCTGGCGCTGCTCGCCTTCGCCGTGCGCGCGGCCGGGCTGACCGCACAAAGCCTCTGGCGCGACGAGGTGGATGCGCTGATGTTCGCCACCCGCCCGCTGCCCGAGCTGCTCGACATGTTCCGGCGTCCCGGCGACAACGGCCCCCTCTTCTTCCTGGCCCTGCGCCCGTGGCTGGCCGCCGCGGGCCACAGCGAGTTCGGCCTGCGCTTCCCGTCGGCCGCGCTCGGCACGCTGGCCGTGCCGCTGTACTACGTGCTCGTCGCCCGGCTGACCGACCGCCGCGTCGCCCTACTCGCCGCGCTGCTGCTGACGCTGGCCCCGTACCACACCTGGTACAGCCAGGAGGCCAAGATGTACGCCGCGCTGACCGTGCTGACGCCCGCAGCGCTGCTGTTGACGGTCGAGGCCGCGCGCCGCGGCGGCCTCTGGCGCTGGGCGCTCCTCTACGTCATCACGAGCCTGAGCTTCTATACGCACCTCCTGGCCGCGCTGATCGTGCCGGTGCAGGCCATCTGGCTGGCGCTGCTGCCGGCCAGCAACCGCGGCCGCCGCTGGCTGGCCATCGCCGGCTATCTCGCGGCCCTGTTCCTGCCCTATCTTCCGCTGGCCGCGTGGCAGGTGGGCATGTGGCTCGGCCCGTTCGAGACCGGCCACCCCTTCGTGCCGCTCGGCAACATCCTCCGGACGCTGGCCGCGGCGTTCAGCGTCGGGGTGCTGGCCGACCGCCAATGGGCCGTGCTCCTGCCCTATATGCTGGCCCTGGTCGCCGGCGCGCTCCTGTGGGCCGGGCAGGGGGAGCGCCGCGCGCGGCGGCGCACAGTCGGCCTGCTGTTGACCTGGCTGCTGCTGCCGCCGCTGCTGGTGTTCGGCGTCTCGCTCGGCATGCCGATCTTCACGGAACGCTATCTCATCTGGTGTCTGCCCGCCTATCTGGCCCTGCTCGCGCTCGGCGTCGTCGCGCTGGCGCAGCTCTGGCGGCCCATGGGCCTGGCCACGCTGCTGGCCGTGCTGGCGCTCGATCTGTCCGGCGTCGCTCAGCAGGCGCTTCGGCCCATCAAGTCGGACTTCCGCGCCGCGGCGGCCTACGTCAGGCAGCAGATACAGCCGGGCGAGCGCCTGGTTTACCAAATCCCATATATACGCTACACTTTCACCTATTACTACGATCCGCAGCACGACCCGCGCGCGACGTCCGCGGCCTGGCTCGACGGGCCATATACGAACCAGGGCATGACCGAGGCGGAGGTCGCGGCATGGATGGCGCAGGGCCTGGGCGATGCGTCGGCCGCGTGGCTGATCGCCTCCGAGGCGTCGATGTGGGATGCGCGCGGCCTGAGCGAGAGGTGGCTGGCGGAGCAGGGCGCGGCCACGGCCCATCAGGAGTTCAGCCGCGTCGCGGTCACGCGCTACGAGCTGCGGCCATGAAGATCCCCGGCCGTGCGAGGGAGGGGGCGGAGGCGAAAGCGCCGGGATTTCGAGCGAAAGGGCCGACGTGCAGGCAAGATCCGTGACCCGCTATCAGCTTCCGCTGTTCGCCGCCGACCAGGGCGGCGCCGGCGGCGAGCCGGACTGGCTGCCCCTGCCCGACGCGGTGCGCCGCGCGCGGGCGCAGCTCGAACGCCGCGGCGTGCTGGCCGCGCTCAGGGAGCCGCCGGCCGGCCTGCGGATGGTCCCCGCGGGCGAGCCGCCGTGGCCCTGGCTGCTGGCCGCGGCGGCGTGGGTGATCGTCTGGCCGGCGGTCATCGCCGTGCAGTTCGGCGGGGATGTGTTCCCCTGGCTGTCGCCGTGGCTCGTGCTGCTGCTGGCGTTGCTGCACATGCTCCTGCTGGTGGGGCCGGTCTATGTCGCGGTGCGCGACGCGAGCCGCAGCGCGCTGCAACGCCGCTTCGGGCAGATCAGCACGCTCGCGCAGATGCTGGCCCTGGAGCCGGATGAGTTCGAGGCCTGGGTGGGCATGTTGTTCACGCTCGAAGGCTACGACGTGCAGAACACGCAACAGGTGGCCGATCATGGCATCGACCTGGCCGTGCGGGGCAACGGCCTGCGCTACGGCCTCGTCCAGTGCAAGCGCTATCGCGGCGCGGTCGGCGAGCCGGCCGTGCGCGATCTGTACGGCACGCTGGTGCACGAGGGCGCGGAGCACGCCTGGCTCGTCACGACCGGCGCGATCTCCCGGCAGGCGCGCGAGTGGGCCGCTGGCAAACCCATCGAGCTCTGGGACGGGCAGCAGCTCGCGGCCCTGGCCAAGAAGCACCGTTAGAGACTATCTGAAAAGCCTGAAACGGCAATTCCAATCGGAGGAAGCCATGAAGCGACCGGAGCAGGGCCGGCCCCTCGTCTTTGCCCATCGCGGGGCCAGCAAAGTCGCACCCGAAAACACGCTGCCCGCGTTCGAGGCCGCCATCCGCATGGGCGCGGACGGCGTGGAGCTGGACGTGCAATACAGCTCCGACGGCGCGCTGGTCATCTTTCACAACCCGCACCTCGACGCCACGACCGACGGCAAGGGCCGCGTCACCGCGCACACGCTGGACGAACTGCGCGCGCTGGACGCGGGAAGCTGGTTCGACCCGCAGTTTGCCGGCACGCGGATCGCCTTGCTCGACGAGGCGCTGGATCTGCTGAAGGACAAGCTGCTCGTCAACATCGAGATCAAGGCGCTGGACGCGGCCACCATGGGGCTGGGCGCGGACGTCGTCCGCGCGGTGCGAGCCCACGACATGGCGGATCAGGTGGTCATCAGCTCGTTCAACCCGCTGGCGCTGCGCCGCGCCAAGACCGCCGGGCCGGAGATCGAGGCGGGGCTGCTGCTCGCGCCCGACCTGCCCGGCTGGACGCGCTGGGGCTTCACGCGCAGCTACAGCAAGGCCGACGGGCTGCACCCGGAGCTGCCGATGGTGGACGCCGCATACATGGCGCAGGCCGCGGGGCGCAGGCTGCCCGTGCGCGTCTGGACGGTCAACGAGCCGGACGACATGCAGCGGATGATCGATCTCAACGTGGACGCGATCATCACCGACTATCCCGACCGGCTCATCGCGCTGCTCAAGGAGTAGCGCCGGCGGACGACGAACCCCCTGCACGGCCCGCGCGGCGGGCTATGCTGGCCGTGGATGCACGGATGATCCTGGGATGATATACTGCCTACCATGTCACGCCTGACCTGCGCCGATCCTGCTCTGCTCCGCCGCGTGGCGTATTTTGCCCGGCTGTCGAAGGAGGCGCTGGCCGCGCTCGCGGCCGTCACCGTCCAGCGCGAATACGGCCGCGGGCAGGTCATCTTTCTCGAGGGCGACCCCTGCGCGGGGCTGCACATTGTCGCGGCCGGGGAAGTCAAGGTCTTCAAGCTCTCGCCCCAGGGCCGCGAACAGATCCTGCACCGCTTCCGCGCCGGTGACACGTTCAACGGCGTGGCGGTCATGGACGGCGGCCCGAACCCGGCCAGCGCGACCGCGGTCACCGACGCCACCCTGTGCGTCATCGACCGCGCCGACATCCGCCGCCTCGCAGAGCGCTATCCGCAGCTCGCCTGGGCCATGATCGAGACCATCGCGGGCCGCACCCGCCACCT
>MWBF01000335.1 GCA_002068935.1 Chloroflexi bacterium ADurb.Bin325 | reverse complement strand
CGCGCGAGATGGCGACGGATGTCGCGGCTGTACTTCGCGGAACCAGGCGCGGACGCCGTGGCCCTTAAACGACGAAAGCCATCCCCTGCGCCGACAAACCGTGGGATGGCTCTCCGTATATGACATCTGCGCTCGGGCGGTCAGTCCTGTTGCGCAGATATACGCAGCGGGGACGACGGGTTTTTTACACTTCGACTTGTAGAATCCGACGATACAAATTCCGTCCCGAATGCGGCATCTCGCCTGATACGCCAACCCCATACGGCGTGGCCCTGGACTCTCGCACTCTGAGAGCCAACAGGGCGGATGATGATGTCACTATGCCCCCCTGATTGAGTATTCATAAACCAGGCATCTGGTGATAACAAGTTCTGTTAACCCGACGAGGGTCTGGCTTCGTCGGGCGTTTTTGTCTGCGGAATCAGCATGCATTTGCGCGCTCGGCGGATCGTCTCGCCGGGCGTTTTTTTGTCACGTGGTCAGGAGGAACTTATGCCAGAAGCAATTACCAAGCGGCCGATTCCAGTACCACCGGCCCTACAACTCTTTACTATCACGGAGACCGCCGTCATTCTCGGGGTCAGCCGCCGGTTGGTCTCCAACTGGATTCAAGAAGGCGCGCTGCCGGCCATCCGCCTCGGGCCAGGCCAGCGATTGGTGCGCGTCACCATCGGTGACCTGGAAGCATTCATCGACCAGGCCCGGCAGAAACATCTGACCCTGGCGGATTTCCAGGAGGCCGACCGCGCCTTCGCGGCGAAGCTGGCTGCGGAAGCGGCTGCGGCTGAGTCCAACGCGGACGAGTCGTGATCCCGTGCCGGCTGGATTGCAGGCGACGGGCAGGCCACGCCCGTGATCCAGCGGCGACCTTCGATGATGCTCAGGGTCAGCGTTTGAGCTGTGCCCAGGGCCAATTTGTTCCCATACCATTCAAGGAGGCTCCACTGTGTTCCAACAAACCCTGATCGTCGGCCGGATCGGCCGTGATCCCGAGATGCGGTATACCCCCGGCGGGATACCTGTCACCAACTTCTCCGTCGCCGTGGACCGGCGCTGGACCGACGCCAACGGACAGACCCAGGAGAAAGTCACCTGGTTCCGGATCATCTGCTGGCGCAAGCTGGCCGAAGTGACCGCCCAGTACGTCAAGAAGGGTCAGCGCATCCTGGTCGCCGGCGACATAGAAGCGACGGCCTGGCTGGATCGCGACGGCACGCCACGCGCCAGCCTGGAGCTGACCGCCGAGCGGGTGCGCTTCCTGAGCGACCGCGAGCGAGAGACGGAGGGAGAAGGCGGGCCGCCAGCGGAGGTGGTTGCCGAGGGCGACAAAGAAGCGGTCGCAGGCGGCGAGTTGCCCTTCTAACGCCAGGAGGCGGGCGACGGCCCGCCCCCTGGTCGCTGGTTCCTGATCACTGAAGGAGGGTTCATCTATGACGGTCATCGGCATCGATCCGGGTGCGGGTGCGCTGAAGGTCTATGGGCCGGCCGGCGGCGCGCAGATCCCGGCAATCCTCGCAGTAGACGAGGGCCACACCCTGGCCCGCATGATCGGCCTGACGCAGCACAAGCCACCCTTACGTATCCGCACCGAGAACGGCAGCTTCTTCGTCGGCGCCGGCGCGCACGAGTGGGGCCGGCCGCTGAGCGAGGATCTGGACCACGATCGCTTCACCGGCTCGCCGGAGCTGCGGGCCGTGTTGGCGGCCGGGTTCACGGTCTATGTCCAGGCGCACGAACCCCTCGCAGGCCCGCTGACGATCTACCTGGGGCTGCCGCTGGAGGCGCTCAGCGAGGAAACCGGCGCGGCCGCCGACGGTGTGCGGCGCTGGCTGGTCGGCAATCACACCTGGCAGGCGGACGGCCGGCCGCTCGGCGTCACGGTCGAGGCGGTCAAGATCACCTCGCAGGCCGCGGGCGCACTCTTCGACTACCTTTTGGACGACGCCGGCGCCTTCATCCCCGCGCGCAAGGCCCACTTCGACAAGGAAATCGGCGTGATCTCCGTCGGCATGAACACCGTCGAGCTGCTGGTCACGCGCAGTGGCGCGCCGCAGGACCGCTTCACCGCCGGCCGCACCGCGGGCGTGCGGCGGCTGCTCGACCTGGTCAACCCCGGCGGGCTCTACTCCCTGGGCGAGCTGGATACCCAACTCCGCGCCGGCAAGCTCGACATCGCGGCCGCGCTGCCGGTGTGGGAGCGCGAGGTGATCAGCTTCGTCGAGCGGCGCTGGGGCCAGGCGTACAGGCGTTTCGCGGCCATCATCGTGGTCGGTGGCGGCGCGCTGCTGCTGCGGCACCGCCTGGTGGCGCGCTTCAACGCCCGGGCGTTTGTGCCGGACGATCCGGTGCTGGCGACGGCGCGCGGGCTATACAAACTGGCCGCCATGACCGCGGCCCGGCGGCGGAGTTGACTATGAAACCGCGCGGCCGGCCCCGGCTCCCGCAGCAGTCGGTGGTATTCAATCTCAAGCTGCGGCTGCGGCCCGGGGTGGACGACGACCTGATCGCCTTCTTCAACCAGGTCCCGCCGCGATACCGCGCCGGCGCGGCCAAGGCAGCCATGCGCTCCGGAAGCCTGGCCGCGACCGAGCTGGTCGACCTGCCCGCCGACGAGACGATGGCCGATGCGCTCGGGGGGTTGTTGTTGTGACAAACGGAGGGCGGGTCGACATGCTGAACTTCCTGTTGGACAGCGCGGCTGGACCGCTGTGCGGCGCGCTGGTCGTATCGTATGAGAGCGGGAGGCATGATGCTGCAGATTGACGACGCGGGCTGGGGCTGTCTGGTCGGGGGCGTGGTGGTCGGCTGCTACCGCGAGCCGGATGCAACCGGGGCGCACGCGAGCGGAGAGTTCGTCAGCGGCGTGGTGCCTCCCCACTACTTCCAGAACGACGACGCCGAGGAGCCGAACCGCTATGCCCGACGCTGCTATCTCGGAGCGGCCGCCGAGGTCGTCGCGACCTGTCTGGCACAGCTCAAGGCCTCGCCGGCCGAGGAGGTGGCGATCTGCGCCGGCCAGCACGTGGCCGGCGCGCGCGGTTGGCTGACCAGCCAGGGGTATCGCTGGCGCACGGCCCGGATCACCGGCGTGTTGCAGGAACAGGTCGAGCGGGCGTTCCAACTCCACCTGGCCGAGCTCGGCTTCAACGTTGGCTACGACCTGCTGATCGACCACGAGCGCGCCGGGCTCTTCTGGTGGCGGCAGATCCAGTGGCTCAAGGGCGGCGACGTCAACGCGCCCGCGCCGGTTCCGGCGCGGGCGGCGGCCTGCAAGACCGGCTGGGCGGCCTATCCGACGTGGGCCTACCACCCGTACAGCCAGGCGCGCGCCCTGGCGGCCCAGGCTCGGCGTCACAGCGCCCAGCGCCGCAGCCGTTGAGCATAAGGGTCATCACCCAGGGGAAACGCCGATGCTCCACCATGATCGCAGTGAGATCCTCAGGACGTGCCAGGCGCTCTTTGCGCCCGGCCAGGTGGCCGAATTGCGCGCGCTCGACGCGGTGACCCGGGAGTGGCGTCGGCCGCACACCGTATCGGGCTACTTCGACGACTGGGAGAAGCTGGCGGCGGCCGCGACGGGCATCCGGGCGCGCGGGGTCTACGTGACCCTCAACCCGGTGAACCCCGACCTGCGGGCGCGGGCCAACAACCGGCTGCGGGACATGCAGGCCGGCGATCCGGCTACGGCGGACTGCGATATCATCGGCCGACGCTGGTTGCCGGTGGATTGCGACCCGGTGCGGCCATCCGGCATCTCGGCCACCGACGCCGAACACGACCTGGCCCTGGCGCGGGCGCGCGAGATTCGCGCCTATCTGCAGGCGCGTAGCTGGCCCGAACCGCTCCTGGCCGACTCCGGCAACGGCGCGCACCTGCTCTACCGGGTGGAACTGCCGGCGGATGACGGCGGACTGGTCGAGGGGGCGC